>JAYTKL010000466.1:0-1271 GCA_043730305.1 Deinococcales bacterium
GATTTGGTGCTCTTGGACGTGCAACTTCCTGGCATGGACGGTTTTGAAGTCTTAAAGAAAATCCGTGAGGAACGACCGACACCCGTCATCATGGTGACAGCCATGGCGGAAGATTTGGACAAATTGCTCGGGCTTCGCATGGGCGCGGACGATTACGTGGTCAAACCATTCAGTCCGCTCGAGGTGGTGGCTCGGGTCAGGGCGGTGTTGCGACGTGCGGCACAGGCTGCGCCAGTCTTGCAACCCGTGCGGATTGGCTCGCTCGAGGTTGACCCGGTAAGCTTGGTGGCGCGTGTTCACGGAAACCGTCTTGATTTGACCCTGACCGAATTCAAGTTGCTCGAGCATCTGGCTCGGAACACCAACCGCACGTTTTCCCGCACCGAGCTGCTCGAAGCTTGCCTGCCCGATTCGGACGCCCTCGAGCGGGTGGTGGATGCGCACCTCGGAAATTTACGCAAGAAACTCGAGAAAGCGGGCGCGGGTGATGTGCTCGAGACGGTTCGCGGTGTGGGTTATCGTGTCTGGCTCGAGGCGTAAATAGTCATGAATCGTCTTTGGGTGCGTTTGTTGTTTTCGATGCTCGCGGTGGGATTTGTCGCGGGGGTTGGGCAATGGTTTGTGATGGGTTATTTGGTGTACGCCTTTTCCAACAAGGTTTCCAAGCAAGACACCAACACCATTGGCAGCATCTTGCAAAAAACCATTCAAAAAGTCTCGCTCTCGGACAGCGAAGCCTGGATTTTAATTGCCTTCGCCTTTGCCAGCATCATCGTGGCGTTGTTCTCGGCAATCCTGATCTCGAGCCGAATCGCGCGTCCGCTCTGGGCGGTGTCCAAAGCCGCGCAGCAAGTCGCCGAGGGCGAATGGGCGGCTCGAGCCAGCGTCCATAGTCGGGCAACACGCGGCAATTCCGAAACCGCCAGGCTGGTCAGAAATTTTAATACGATGGCAGATGCCCTCGAGCGGCTCGAGGTTGAACGTACCGCCAGCGTCGCCGCGATTGCCCACGAACTTCGCACGCCCTTAACGGTCTTGCGGGGTCGGCTCGAGGCGATTCGAGATGGGGTGCTCGAGCTTGACAGCACAGAATCCACGTTGCTGGTGCAACAAGTCGAGTTGCTCTCGAGGTTGGTGAATGATCTGCGCACCTTGTCGCTGGCGGAAGCTGGAAAATTATCCTTGCAACTCCAAACCATTGACCTGGCAGGTTTAACCCGCAGCATCGTTTCCAGTTTTGAAGCCAGGGCTGGCGAAAAAAGTGTGCGCCT
>JAYTKL010000467.1:0-5818 GCA_043730305.1 Deinococcales bacterium
TTTAACAGCAGCACGCGAAACATTGGGGGCGTTCGCGTCTGCGATTTGGGTTGAGTTCGGGTGATGGTACTGGTATCGCTCACAGTCAAAGTTTAGCAAAATCGGGGATTTGCAATTGTGAATTTAGAGTGAACGTTGTGTCACACTCGAGCCAGAATGATGGCGACATTTTTGTTCACACGCCAAGCACCGTTCTTAAACCGAGTCTCGAGCACTTTTCCCAGTGCCTCGCGCCCTCGAGTCCAAGCGGTTTTAGAAATGTCATACGAACCCTGAATTGAATCCCAGTACTCCAGCACGGGTCTTGTGTCAGGAAACTCGAGTGATCCCCCGAGTCTGGTGAATGTGGTTTTTCCGAAAACCTTTGCGATTTCTGCCTCGAGATGTGCAGCAAAAAACTTGGGATTGAGCACTTCATCGGTCATGGCTGAAAAATCCCTGTCGTCTTTAACTGCTTCAAACACCGCTTTCCAAAACTCGAGCATGTAACCGTCATCGTTGGTGACCGCCATAAAACGCCCGCCAGGTTTTAAAACCCGTCTTGCTTCGCGTATGGCTTGACTCATGTCAGGCACGTGATAGAGCATATGCCGAGCCGTGACCACATCAAAGCTCGAGTCGGGAAACGGCAATTCCATTGCGTTGCCTTGAATCCATTCCACCGCACTCGTTTTGGCTTTCGCCACCTCGAGTATCCCAATCGAGAAATCCAAACCGACCAAACGCCCGAGGTGTCCAGCTTCACGCAGACGCATTGGAAAATTGCCTGGACCAGTGCCAATGTCCAATAAGCTTTCCGTCGGCTCGAGTTTCAAAACTTCATCCACACCCTGCTCGAGATTTGCGCCCACCGTGTACAACTTGTGCGTCCGAATTCGGGTTTGTAAATGCTGGTCGGTCTGGTACTGCTGCGCCACCAGTCGCGGGTTGTTCATGGCTCGAGCATAGCAAAGGTTTCTCGAGTTCTCATTCACGAATGCTTAAACCCGCTCGAGGCGTTCATGGGGCAGTGGCGGCAGTTCAACCCGAATTTCATCTCCTGGCTTGACCTCGCCGCCTGTCAGCACCACGCCCATAATCCCAGCTTTGCGAACCAAATTCCCAGCCTCGTCACGGTCGAGCACGGCGTTCATCAAACCGTCTTGCAAGCCGTCCAGTTGCGTGCAGGGATTTCGCAAGCCCGTAATCTCGAGCAGCGCAGTCTCGCCCAAGAACATTTTTGTGCCTTTGGGCAGACCGAGCAAATCAATCCCGCTCGTGGTGATGTTTTCGCCCATCTGTCCCGCGTCAATCTTGAATCCTCGAGCATGAAGCTCAATATGAAGCTCAAAGTGAATCAGATGCACTTGGCGCAAATTGGGTTGCGTTGGGTCAGCCGCGACCCTGGATCGGTGTTTGACTGTCACGCCCATGTGCGCGTCGCCTTCCACGCCCAGCCCTGCCAGAAGCACAATGCTGGGTTGCTTACATTTACCCATGGTGTGCGTGTCGCTTTTAAAAACCGATTGTACTTTGGCATTCATCATTTCTTCTCCTAGTATGATTAGTATAGTGGCTCAGCAAGTCAAGGTTTCGGAGGTCACTATGGCAAAAGATCGTCAAGATTTATTCCGTTACGTGGTTGAAGAATTCGCCGAGGATTACAAGGAGGGCGAGATCAGCCGCCGAGAATTCTTGCGCCGCATGGCACTGCTGGCGGGTGGAATTGCTGGGGCAAATGTGCTGATCGATTCGCTGGGCATGAACGTAGCCGGTGCCGCCGAATGGCAGCAGGTCTTTGCCAACATTGCAGACCGTGAGAATGTGTTGCTGGCGCAACAAGTTAACCCCGACGATCCTGATATCAAAGCCGAAATGATCACCTTTGAAGCTCGAGGTTTCACGCACATGGCGTACCTGGCAAAACCAGTCAAGCTCGAGAAAGCGCCTGGTGTGTTGGTGATTCACGAAAACCGTGGTTTGCAACCGCACATTCAGGATGTGGCGCGTCGTGCCGCCAAAGCGGGTTATGTGGCAATGGCGGTTGATCTGATGTCCAAAACGGGCGGAACGGCGAAATACACCGACACCGCGCAAATCTCGAGCATCTTGGCGCAAACTTCTGGCGATGAGCACGAAGCAAATTTGCTCGAGAATCTCAAGGTCTTAAAAGCCACGGATGGCGTGATTGCCGACCGTTTGGGTGCATTCGGCTTTTGTTTTGGCGGCGGTTTGACCTGGCGACTTGCCACGGCAGCCAGCGAATTAAAAGCCGCAGTGCCATTTTATGGTCCTGCGCCAACCCTCGAGAAAGTCCCGAACATCAAAGCGGCAGTTCTGGGTGTTTACGGCGGCAACGATGCAAGAATCAATGCTGGAATTCCTGCACTCGAGGAAGCTTTGAAAAAGGCGGGTAAAACCTACGAAATAAAAATTTACCCTGGCGTCAACCATGCATTTCATAACGACACGGGCGCGAATTACAACAAGGCGGCGGCAAAAGACGCTTGGGCGAAAGCGCTCGAGTGGTTTAAAAAATACGTTTAAGTGTTTGTCGTTTAAAGTTCGCCGTTTTCAGTGGCGAACTTTTTTGTGCTCGAGTTGGGGCATGATGCCTGTTGAAGATGTTGCGAACTTGAGCAGAATATTAAAGCTGCCTAAAGATTTGGCAAGCAATCAATCTGGTATGAAACATTTCCTGTCGTGTAGAAGGTTACACAGCCACGTTATGGTTTTAATTCAGCAGACAAACAGATTCGCCACATACCATTCCCTGAGATGCGATTCGCTCGCAATCTAAAAGGTGGTAAACAACATGACCCTTTACTCCCGTGCCGAATCTGCACATCATCCTTCGTTTTCTCCAGAAGTGATGCAACATGCCGCTGCAGTCCACGAATCGAACGATCAACCAAAACCCCGAATTCTTGGCGTCGGCACGGCACTGCCACCGCATGTCCTGGCTCAAAAAGAGGCGCAATCCCTGACCCGCAGCCTGTTCGCCTCGAGCTACAAAGACATTGACCGGTTAATGTCCGTTTTTGACAACGGGCAGGTCATGACGCGCCACTTGGCAGCACCGGTTGAATGGTTTGACACCGACCACACCTGGGCGGAGAAAAACGAATTGTACGTCGAAAAAGCCCTCGAGCTGGGTGAAGCTGCAGCAAGGTGCGCTCTGCGCCGTGCAAAGCTCGAGCCTGACGCGATTGATGCCATTATTTTCGTTTCGACCACTGGTGTTTCCACGCCAAGTTTGGATTCGCGGCTGATCAAACGCCTGAACCTCTCGAGGCACACCGCCCGAATTCCCGTCTGGGGTCTGGGTTGCGCCGGTGGGGCGGCTGGTTTGGCACGGGCGGGCGATTACGCCAAATCCAATCCCAACTCGAGGGTCTTGTTGGTGGCGGCAGAATTGTGCAGCTTGACCTTTCAACGCGGCGACATGTCAAAGTCCAATTTGATTGCCACCAGTCTGTTCGCCGACGGTGCGGCAGCCGTGATCGTCGGTTCTGGCTCGGGTCCAGAATTGGTTGGTTCGTACAGCACCCTGCTCGATGACACCGAGGACATCATGGGTTGGGATGTCAACGATAACGGCTTGAAAGTGCGTTTTTCCAAAGATGTTCCGGCTCTGGTCGGTGAGGTCATGCGTGCCAACATGACCGAGGCAGCCCAAGCCAACGGTTTAACTTTTGAGGACATCAAACACTTTGTGACCCATCCTGGCGGTCTGAAAGTGCTGCAAGCTTACGCCCAAACGTTGGGGCTTGACGAGAGCGCACTCGAGGATTCTTATGCGGTATTGAAGTCCTGCGGCAACATGTCCAGCGTTTCGGTGCTGTTCGTGCTCGAGCGTTTCATGCGTCGCTGGTCACAATTGCCCTCGGGAGAGGTCGGCGCGGTTTCCGCAATGGGACCTGGATTCTCGGTCGAACATGCGTTCTTTCGCACATGAACCTTTTATTGATGGGTTTTCTGGTGTTTATCCTCGTGCAACGATTGCTCGAGTTGCGCATCGCGGCACGCAACAGGCAATGGGCACTGGTTCGAGGGGCGACCGAGTACGCCCCCGAACACTTTCGGTTGATCGTGTTGTTGCATGTGGCTTGGATTGCTGCCCTGGCAATTGAAGGCTTCGCCAGGGGCGCACAGTTGAGCGTCTTTTGGCAATTCTGGCTGGGCATTTTCGTGATCGCGCAGTTCGGGCGGTACTGGGCAATCTCAAGCCTCGGATATTACTGGAACACCCGCATTCTGATCGTTCCGGGTGCGCAACTTGTGCGCCGTGGTCCGTACAAATTTCTCAGCCACCCAAATTACCTGGTGGTGGCGCTCGAGCTGTTCAGTGCGCCAATGGTTTTTGGGGCGACCATCACCGCCGTCGTTTTTAGCGTTTTGAATGCGGCGTTGCTGTTGCTGGTTCGCATTCCCGCAGAAAATCGGGCGCTCGAGTTGTACACCAAACCAGGGCAGGTTTAAAGTTTTGAACCTCGAGCAGCCACCTGCGGTAGACTCATTTGCATGGCTATTGAAAAGTATTATTTGACCTATGATTTAATTGCCGCCCAAGTTGAGAGTCTCGCCGAACGCCTTTCCCACGAGAACTTTGATGCGATGCTGGTCGTCACGCGGGGTGGCATGATTCCAGGTTCGATTTTGGGATACCGTCTTGGCTTGCGCAATATTTTGGTCGCCGCCGTCGAATTTTACGACGACGTCACGGGCGCGAGGGGTGAAGCGCCAACCTTTTTGCAATTTCCTGCCGACCCGCTCCTGCATAAAAAACGTGTCTTGGTGGTTGATGAAGTCTGGGATTCTGGGCGCACGATTCAAGCCGTCGCCACCAGGGTTCGACTGGCTGGCGCAGAACCCGTCACGGCGGTACTGCATTACAAACCAGGCAATTCTGAGGTGGACTTCAAACCCGATTATTTTGTTGAAGAAACAAGTGCCTGGATTGTCTACCCCTGGTCAAAACACGAAAAAACCGTGTAATCTCGAGTATGACACTTGATCCAAACCGTACCATCACTGAGCTGAAAGAACTTCGGGCGTTAACCGGCGACGAGAATGGGGCGCAACGTGTGGCGTTCACCGAAACCTGGCAAAAAGCCAGGGATTGGTACAAAACCAAACTCGCGGCACTGCCCGTCACCACCGAGCAGGACGCGGCAGGAAATTTGTGGGCGACCTTACAAGGCTCGAGCGAGACGGAGCTTTGGATTGGCGGGCACATTGACAGTGTGCCGAACGGTGGCTGGCTCGACGGTTGCCTGAACGTGCTGGCAGGACTCGAGATTTTGCGTCGCATTTCGAGCGAAGGTATTCCGCCCGTCACGGTGCGGTTGGTAGACTGGGCAGACGAAGAGGGCGCACGGTTTGGGCGCAGCTTGTTCGGCTCGAGCGCCATATCTGGTTTTTTTGACCCAAATGATTTAAAGAACCGTACCGACAAAGACGGCATCAGGCTCGAGGATGCGGTCAAAGCTTACGGGATTGATCTTGACAGGGCGCTGGATGCCGGAAACGCCAAAAAGAATGCTGCCGCCTATATTGAACTTCACATCGAACAAGGTCCGGTGCTCGAGAAGCTGGGGCTGCCGTTGGGTGTGGTGCTCGGCACAAAGGGCGTGGAGCGCCATGCGATAACTTTTGTGGGTCAGGAAGCCCATTCGGGCAGCACACCGATGCTGCAACGACGTGACGCGCTGGGGGCGGCTGCAAAACTTTCGCTCGAGATTCGGGAAATTGCCAAAAAACACAGCGATGCGGTTTGCACCGTTGGCAGCGTCAAAACCTTTCCAGGAATCGTGACCGCTGTGGTCGGACGCTGCGA
>JAYTKL010000468.1:0-3146 GCA_043730305.1 Deinococcales bacterium
CTGGCGCTTGGATGCCGAACCAATTTGAGAATCCTGCCAACCCGCGAATTCATTACCAAACCACAGGTCCAGAAATCTGGCGGCAAATGAATGGCAAAATCGATGCGTTTGTCTACGGTACTGGCACTGGCGGCACGATCAGTGGCGTGGGACAATATTTAAAAGAACAAGACCCGAAGATCAAAGTGATTGCCGTCGAACCCAAGCGCTCGAATGTGCTGTCTGGCGGCACAAGGGGAGAGCACGGTTTTCAAGGAATGGGACCCGGTTTTATTCCCAAAAACCTGAACCGTGATTTGCTGGACGAGATCAAAACGGTGCTCGAGGAGGATGCGTTTCCGTTGGCGCGACAACTTGCCAAACATGAGGGCTTGTTTGTTGGCATGAGCGGCGGCGGCATGATTTACACCGCGCTCGAGGTGGCAAAAACCTTGGGTGCAGGCAAGCGCGTGGTGACGATTGCCTGTGATACTGGCGCCAGATACTTGAGCACAGCCTTGTTTGCCGAGGACGCCGTGATTGAAGCCTCGAGTCATCATATTTGAGGTTTTTTACATATTGCGATAAATTATTTTGTTTTTAGCATAAAATAATGTTGTTTTGGTCTTACAAGTTGTCACACACAACGATTTTTATGCTAAGGTCTTCAGGAGTGATTCGGGGAAGCAAGAAATTTCAATTGCCTTCACGGGAAACCGTTCTGTACGGAATCCTGACTTTGGTCATTGCCCTTGGTTTGTTGCAAATCAGTGCGCTTCTGGGTTTAACCATGTTCAGACAACTCGAGATGAACGCCAACATTAAGAGCGAACAAGCCGGTGTCACCAAACTGAAAAATCAGGTCAAAGACCTGAAAATGCGTTTTAATGAAGCCAAAACCGATCCCGTCTACCTCGAGTTTGCCGCCAGGAATTTGGGGTTTATCAAAAAAGGCGAACAGGTTGTCATTCCGACCAACAAACCAAACTTAATCCTGACGCCCAAACCAAAATGAAACTCGAGCTGCCCAAAAACCTGCCCGACACGGTTGGCGTACGCGCTTTTGTTGAGATTCTCGAGCGAGCCGAACTTGATTTGACTTTGAGTTTGGGCAAGATTTGCGGTTCTAAAGTTGCCGCTGTGGCACTGGGCGATTCGCTCGAGGTCTACAGTGTCACGCTCGAAGCCCATGAGCTTGAAAATGTGGCTGTTGCGAGAGCCAAGGCATTGGCATTTGTGGCAGAATTAAAAGCTCACAACCTCGAGACGGTTTAAAGGTTTCTCGGGTCAGTTGTCACGCTTGCGATTAAAAGCACAAGCTATGATGAAGTTCAGCGCCTGAGTCTTGTGAACCTGCGCTCTCGAGGTTAATTATGTTCAAATTGATTGCTGATCTGGTATCAAAACGCCCAGCCTGGGTACTGATTTTCTGGGCTGTGTTGCTGGTTGTTTCTGCACCCTTCGCCGCACTTGCCCCAAAACGATTGGTGGGCGGTGCGAGCAATACCAAAAACAGCGAAGCGCAAATGGTCAACAAACTCTTTGAAACCAAATTCGATCAGCGTCAAATTGACCGCACGATACTGGTCTCCGAAAGCAGCCTCCGTAGCGACGACCCAAACTTTAAAAATCAGTACAAAACCTTGACGACCCAACTGGGCAAACTCGATGGTGTCTCGAGCATCACACGTTATTATGATGACAGCCCTTTAAAACTTCGCAGCCAAGACAATGAATTTAATGGCAAAACCATCACTGCCACGATTCTCGAGACACGCCTTGAAAAACCCGAACCTGTGCTTGCCAGCATCCGCGAAACCATCAAAGCCAGCCAGATTCCTGACACCAAATTTTACGTGACCGGCGCAACCGCCGTGACCCAAGATTTTTTAACGTTAAGCGAATCCGACACCAAACGCAGCGAATTTTCGGCGCTGCCCTTGATTGCCATTATTCTGGTGCTGGCATTCGGCGCTCTGGTCGCGGCAGGCATTCCACTGATTGTCGGCATGGTCTCGATCACCATTGCCATGGCAGCCGTGTTTGTCGTCACCCAATTTTTGGACGTTTCGAGCTTCGCGCAAAGTGTCGTCACCATGCTCGGTTTGGGCGCTGGCATTGACTACGCGCTGTTGCTGGTCAACCGATTCCGTGAGGAACTGGCGGGTGGACGCGATCCACGTCAAGCCGCCGCCAACACCAGTCTGACCGCCGGACGCGCCGTGGCGTTCTCAGGGCTAACCGTGGCAATTGCCATGGCAGCCTTACTCGTACCCGATCTGCTGTTCGTTCGCAGCATGGGCATTGCAGGCGTGATCGTCGTGATCCTGACCGTGCTCTCGAGCATCACCGCCGTACCAGCCATCATGGCGCTCCTCGGTGACCGGGTCAACAGTCCACGCAAACTGCAATTCAAATTCACCTCGAGCAGTCAAAGCAACGGATTCTGGCACGCCTGGGCGGGCAAAGTCATGCACCGCCCCTGGCTCTCGAGTATTCTGATTATTGGGTTTTTGCTGTTACTCGCCAGCCCAGCCCTTCAAATGCAGCTCGGTTACACCGGCGCGTTTGGACTCTCGAGCCAAGTCGAATCCCGCAAAGGACTGGCACTGATTCAACCCCTCGAGCTTGGCGGTGCGATGGACTCGTTCGAGATTATCCTCGATCTTGGCAAACCAGGCGGTTTTGACAGCGACGCCAGACGCAACTGGCGAACCCTCGACAAAGCGCTTGTTGCCATGCCCGACGTGCGCGTGGTCATCTCGCCGTTTTTGGTCGGGCGTTCAGACAATAGTGGCGGCAGTGGCAACGGTTTTGGCGCTTTAGATACGCTAACCAAACGCAGCATCTCGAGTGACCGTCAATACCTGCACATGAGCGTGATACCCAAAAATGCGGTTCGCCCAGCCGAAATTCCAGGTTGGATTACCCGTATCCGCTCGAGCATCACGAATGCCGGTTTTTCAAAGCACTTGCTCGGTGGTTCGCCAGTTGGTGCTCAAGAATTTACCAACTCCATGATTAACGCCATGCCAATCTCCATTGCCACCGTTTTTATCGCCACATTTATCTTAATGGCAATTGCCTTCCGAAGCCTTTTGATTCCAGTAAAAAGCATCATCATGAACACCTTAACCGTCGGCGCAAGTTACGGCATCATTACCCTG
>JAYTKL010000469.1:0-2164 GCA_043730305.1 Deinococcales bacterium
CGCGTATTTGAGCATGCTGCGCCCCTCCATGACCACGCGCCGCCCGTTTTTCTCGCCGCTCGAGATGATGTTTTGCACGCGGTGAATGTGGCTGGCAAAAGTCGTGACAAAAACGCGCCCTTTGGCTTGGGAGATCAGTTTGTCAATTTCCACGGCAATATCGGCTTCGGACGGTGTTAGACCCACCCGTTCGGCATTGGTCGAATCCGAAATTAACAGCAGCACGCCGTCTGCCCCAGCTTGCGAGATTTTCTCGAGGTGGCTGGTTTTGCCGTCGGCTGGGTTTTGATCGAGTTTGAAATCGCCAGTGTGAATCACGCGCCCGATGGGGGTGTGAATGATCAAGCCAGAATTGTCGGGAATGCTGTGGGTCATCAAAAACATGTCCACGGTAAAACTTTTACCGATTTTGATGCGGGCGTCGGTGGAAATCTCGCGCATGTCCAGGTCGGAACTGGGAATCCCAAACTCGGAAAATTTCTCGCGCAGCAAACCCAAAGTCAGTTTTGCACCGTAGAGCGGCACTTTTGGCAGGCGCGGCAGAATGTACGGCAGTCCGCCGATGTGGTCTTCGTGACCGTGGGTGATGATGAACGCTTTGATCAAATGCGCATTCTCGATCAAGTAATCAATTTTGGGAATGATCAAGTCAATTCCAGGCTGGTTGGAATCTGGAAACGCCAGACCGCCGTCAATCACAATAATTTCGTCGTCGTAGCGAAAGCACATCATGTTCTTGCCGATTTCGCCGAGTCCACCCAACGGAATCACATCTAAATGTTTGCTCATGCGCTAAAGCCGTTCTGTTTCAAAACTCGAGGGTCAACATATTGCTTCATAAAACTCCTTGGTCTTTCTTTAACCCCGAAATGGGCGCTCGAGATTCCCCCTCGAGCGACTGGGGTCTAACTGGTACGGCGTGCGCATCAATTTGCTGCGACCGATGCCGTCGCGGTGCTGCCAGTCTACCAGACCCGTCAAGCTTGCCAAACGGCTGGGCGCTAAAATGAGCCATGACCGATACCACTTTGCGATCAATCCTCGAGTTTAACGCCGTCCAAGTCGCATCTATTTTGAACGATTGTTTTGAAGGCTATTTGATGCCCGTGAAGTTCACGGCGCAGGCTGTACATTCGCGGTTTCGAGCGGAGCACCTTGATGCCGCCGCCAGTTTTGTCTATTTCAAAAACGATCTGCCGCAAGGCATCATTTTGGTCGCACGGCGCGGCAAGCACAGTCGAGTTGCGGCGATGGGCGTTGCGACCGCAGCTCGAGGGCAAGGTTTGGGGCGTTTGATGCTCTCAGAGGCGATGGTTGTGGCTCGAGATCGAGGGGAGACCGGCATGAAACTTGAAGTCTTTGAGCAAAATACTCGAGCCTTGGGCTTGTATCAATCGCTGGGTTTTGAAATATCAAAGCGTTTGGTGGGTTACCAAAAACCTGCAACAACGGGGCAACTCGAGGATTTGGTCGAAATTGACGCGCTCGAGTTTTCACGGGTTGCCACGCTCGAAGCCGAACCCGACCTGCCCTGGCAACTGATGCCAGAGAACTTTGTAAGTCAGAGCGCCCAAGCCTTTCAACTCGAGGATAAAGCCTTTGCTCTGGCGTCACTGGCTGGCTCGAGTTTTTTCTTGTGGGGACTCGTGGTGCGCCGTGAGTTCAGGCGGCAAGGTTACGGGCGGCGCTTGCTGGGTGGTCTGGTACAACAATTTGAGGGCAAAGAATGCCGCATTGTTCAGGTCGTGCCCGAAAATCTCGCGCCAGGGTTTTTCTCGAGCTTGGGGTTTAAGGTGTTAGACTTGACGCAATTCGAGATGAAGCATACTTTGCTCAAGCTCTAAATTCGGCAGTCCAATCTGGTCGAACGAGGCGCGGAAGTTGAATGTGAAAAAAACTCGTAGGCGTTTATTGTGCCGTTGTAAGGTACATGAATAATTGCATTGCCGACAAACAATTTGGGAGAATTGCTGTGTCAGAAAAAAAACTTAAAACCTCTAAAAACCTGTCAAAACACGAACTCGATCGGCGCTTAAAAGAAGCGACCATGCTCAAACAAATTGTTTCGACGGCTGGCGCTCCGCTCGAGCCGGTCACGGTTTTGAACGTGATTTGCGCCGAACTGGTCGAGGTCGTCGGCGTCGAACACGCCGGTTTCGCCCGT
>JAYTKL010000470.1:0-2374 GCA_043730305.1 Deinococcales bacterium
CACAGCCGCGCTTCGGGCTTGGGCGAGGGCGTGGCGGCTCGAGTGTGGCGCAACGATCATTGGTGTAACCGGTTCGGCTGGTAAAACCACGGCGCGTTCGTACATCGCGGCGGCGCTCAATTGTCCGAGCAATTATTACAACACCTTAAACGCCATTGCCTGTTACCTACTCTCGAGCGTCAACCAAGATTCCGAGCACGTGCTCGAGCTTGGCATTGACAGAGTTGGTGAAATGGATGAACTTGTACAACTCACCGAACCTGACCTTGGCGTAATAACCAGCGTCGGTGCGGCACACCTCGAGTTTTTTGGCAGTTTAGAGCAAATCGCGTTTGAAAAAGGCAGAATTCTCGAGGGGCGAAGCGGTTTCGTGGCGGCATCCTGCGCTCATCTGTACCCTGACGTGCCAAGTTACGGTTTTGAAGAAGCTGCAACGTTTCAAGGCAGGGATTTGAAACCCGAAGATTCCAGCGTCAGTTTTTCTTTTCAAGGCTTACCCGTGACCATTCCCAATCCTTCAGTCAAAGTCGCCGAAGCCGCGCTGGGCGCTCTTGCCATCGCTGGGCAATTTGATCTCGAGCTTCTAGCCGCGATTGCTCGAGTCCAAACCGTCGAAGTTCCTGGCGCGAGAATGCGCATCGAACAAGGACTTCATTTTCGCTTGATTGACGATTCGTACAACGCCAATCCCTTAAGCGTCAATGCCAGCCTCGACACGCTGAAACGTCAACCTGGACGCAAAGTTGCCATTCTTGGCGACATGCGCGAACTGGGTGAAACATCCCCAGAACTCCACGCCCAAATCGGTGCTCGAGCGGGCAAAATTGCCAAACTCGTGATCGGCGTTGGTGTTTATAGCGACGAGATTGCCGATGCGGCTCGAGGTTCGGGCGCACTTTCGACCTCGTACCCAAATTCTGGGGTTGCCGCGCTCGAGATTGAAAGCCACCTCAAACCAGGCGATACCGTTCTGGTCAAAGGTTCATTGTCGGTCAACATGAAACTCATCACCGATGCAATTCGGACTTTGAACGGCGAGGTACGTGAATGAGTGTGGTGATTGCCACCGTGCTCAGTTGGTTTGCCGTCGGCAGTTTTGTCGGTATCGCCAAAAGTCGTGGTTGGGGACAAACCGTGCGCCGCGACGGTCCCGCCACGCACCTTAGTAAAGACGGCACGCCGACAATGGGCGGCGTTCCGTTTTCACTGGTTATTTTTCTGATCTGGCTGGTCATGATCGGGCTGGCAGGGTATACCGACCGCAAAGGCTGGGCAGCGTACCTGATGAGCCTCGGCATGGGCTTGATCGGTTTTGCCGACGATTTCCTGATTGTTCGCTCGAGACTCATGGGCGCACCAAGGGGCGGACTCAAAGCCCGCGAAAAACTGCCGTTGCAAATTTTGGTGGCGGGATTGTTCGGTTATGTGGTCGCCCAGGATGTCGCGCTGTTTGGGGTTTTCTGGCTCGACGCGCTTGCCTACACCCTGATCTGCATTGCCGCCGTAAACGCCGTGAATTTCACCGATGGCATTGACGGGCAGTGTGCTGGCGTGGTCGCCATCATGCTCGTGCCGTTAATTTCCTCGAGTCCACTGGCTGGCATCACCGTTGGGGCGCTTGGTGGGTACTTGTGGTTCAACGCCAAACCCGCGCAGATATTTATGGGCGACGCTGGTTCTCACGCATTGGGTGGCATCGTCGCGGGCGTTTTTATCACCCAAGGTTGGACTTGGATGCTGCCACTCGCCGCGATCATTCCGATGCTCGAGGTGCTCAGCGTCTTTATTCAAGTCAGTTATTTTCAGTACACCAAACGCCGCACTGGCGAGGGCAAACGCGTGTTTTTGATGACGCCAATTCACCATCATTTTGAAAAATTGGGCTGGACAGAAACCAGGGTGGCGGCACGTTTTTGGATGGTCACGTTGGTTGGCACGGCTTTGGCATGGGCGATCAAGACAGGGACGCGATGAAAACCGATCCTCAAAAAGTTTTGGTGTACGGACTTGGACGCTCTGGCATGGGCGTGATAAGGCACTTGAAAAAACTGGGCTGGACTGGCGCGTGGTTCGATGCCAAACCAAACCCAGACGGCGAACTCGAGGCAGTCAATCACGGTTTCCCTCGGGTTTTACAGCTTAAGCCAAAAAACTTTGATCTGGTCGTTGCCGCCCCTGGTGTGATGGTGCAAAATCCTGACCTCGAAAGCTTGCGCGGTGCAGGATTGCCCGTGATTGGCGAGGTCGAATTGGCGTATCTCACGACCTCAACCCCAACCATCGGCGTGACTGGCACGGCTGGCAAAGGTTCAACGACTGCCTTGATCGCCCATTTGTTGCGAAGGCAGGGCATCATCGCGCTTGAAGGTGGAAA
>JAYTKL010000471.1:0-4000 GCA_043730305.1 Deinococcales bacterium
AGCCTCGAGCGTTCCGTGTGGCTCGAGAAAAACTTAAAAGTTTGAGTTTGCATAGAAACGTTCCAACCAGATTCGTGTCAAGATTCACCCATGACCGAAGCTAAAGTAGCAGTTATAACAGGTGCAGCCCAAGGCATTGGCAAACGCACCGCCGAAGTGCTCGCCGCAAAAGGCTTCAATCTGGTGCTGAACGACCTGCGTCAACCAGACCAGACGCTAGCGAATCTTGGAACTGCCGAAAGTCTGGTGGTACTGGGTGACATCTCGAGCGAAGCGGTGGTGCAAACCATGCTCGAGCAAACCCTGGAAAAGTTTGGACGCGCCGATGTGCTGGTGAACAACGCGGGCATCAGCTTTATCAAACCCGCCGAAGACATTTCGCTCGAGGAATGGCAACAGGTTATCAACGTGAATCTGACCGCGCCTTTCTTGCTCTGCCGCGAATTTGGCAAGCACATGCTGGCTCGAGGCTCGGGTAGCATTGTCAACATTGCCTCGGTTGCGGGTTTGTTGGCGGTCAGTGACCGCAGCGCCTACAACGCCAGCAAACACGGTCTGATCGGGTTGACCAAGACCCTGGCTGCCGAATGGGGCGGACGCGGTGTGCGGGTCAATGCCGTCTGCCCTGGTTGGGTTTTGACCGAAATGGATCACAAAGACACTGGCGTTGGCACGTACAGCCACACCGATATTGAAGGTCGAGTGCCAATGGGACGCTACGCCAGTCCCGACGACATTGCCCAAGCCGTGGCATTTCTGGCGGACGGCACGCAATCGGGGTTTATCAACGGTCACAACCTTTCCGTTGATGGGGGTTGGGCAAGCGATGGAAGCTGGGAAAGCCTGCGCCTCAAAAAGCGCTGAACTTCAAGAGATTTGTTCCCTGGACTGCACGCCAAAAATGCTTGATGGCGTTAGGCTGACAACCTATGGAATACAGACGACTTGGCAGCAGCGGCATGAAAATCTCGAGCATCTCACTGGGCGGCTGGACGACCTTTGGCGGCAGCATCGAAGACGCCAAACTTGCCGAACGCATCATCGACATCGCTCATGAGAGTGGCGTCAACTTTTTTGACCAAGCCGATGTGTACTCTGGTGGCGAGTCCGAAAAAATGATGGGCGCAATCCTCAAAAAATTTGACCGCGACAATTTGGTCATCTCGAGCAAATGTTACTGGCCATTTTCCGACGATGTGAACGGACGTGGACTCTCGAGAAAGCACATCATACAAAGCATTGAAGGCAGCCTGAAACGCCTGCAAACCGATTACCTCGATATTTACTTTTGCCACCGTTACGACACTGAAACCCCACTCGAGGAAACCGTGAATGCCATGACCGATCTGGTGCGTCAGGGCAAAATTTTGTACTGGGGCACAAGCGAATGGTCGGGCGCACAAATTGCCGAGGCGGTGGGCATCGCCAAAGCGGGCGGTCTGGTCGTACCCGTGACTGAACAACCGCATTACAGTATGGTGCACCGCACCCGAGTCGAAACCGAAATTCTGCCCGTCACCGAAAAACACGGCATTGGACTGGTCTGCTGGTCGCCGCTGGGCATGGGCGTCTTGACCGGCAAGTTTGACGCTGGCGAAGTCGAAGGCGCACGACTCTCGAGCACCAAGATTGGGCAGGATTTGCGCACCCCAGAAATCATTGAAAAAGTTAGGCAACTCAAACAGGTTGCCGACGAACTCGGCATTTCGCGCACGACCCTGGCACTGGCTTGGGTTTTGCGTCAACCAGGCGTCTCGAGCGCCATTGTCGGTGCAACCAAAGAAGAGCAAATCACCGAAAACTTGAAGGGTTCAGGCGTCAAGCTCGAGGCGGATGTGCTCGAGAAAATCGATGCGATTTTTGGACTGAAATAAACCAGTAAATCCCTCAACTTGAATTTGAGGCTCGAGTGAAATATCCACTCGAGCTTCGTTTGCTTTGCCACTTACTCACATGTCAGGATCGCGCCGACGGTGCAACAAACCTTCACGCACAAAGGTTTCAACCATGTTCTCAAGCCCAGCAATGTCCTTCTCGAGCGTTTGAGCCACCTCGAGCGGGGTTTTACCACGACCCAACTGCACCAGCACCTCGAGCGCGGGTTTGCCGTAAGCGGCTCTGGCACGGTTGTAATGGTCGGTGATGGGGTTGACGGCATCACGACCCCGTAATGTAAAGCCGTAGCGTTCGGTTGCCCATGCCCCAACAACCCTTGGCAAAGTCAAATGCGCTGGTCGCAACGGCGCTGGAAATGCGCCCGTCTCGCGGTAATTGGCTTTCAAATGCGCCACAATACTGCCATCGTGGTACAATGCCACCCGTCCGTCGCCCAAGCCTCGCACGCCCGAGAAATTATCGCCAGGTTGAACCCGCCAAACTCGGTCAGACAACCCACAAACCGCATGAATCAAATCTCGCTCGAGCGCACAGACCTCGAGCACCGCACCCGCCGCGAAACGTTGCGCGAGTTCGATCAATGCGCCGTCGCCCCAAAGCGTGTGACCGTCGTTTAAAGCGCTGGCGCACACCAAATTGCCTTCGAACAACAACGCCATCGCACAAACGCTGTCATCAGGCTCGAGCGCCAGAATGTAACCATCAAAATCAAAACCAGCCAGGTGCGCAGCCAGTTTTGAAAGCTCGACAAAACTGGCGTGCAAACCCTCCATCAACACCCGACCTTGCGGTGTGACTCTAGCCAGCAGCAAAGCCGAATCGCCTCGGGCAGACTCGAGCGTGCTTGCCACTTGTTTTGCTTTGGTTTCCGCCATCGGACTTGAGCTTATCAGGTTCGAGCATGACTGTGCAGTGAAAAGACTCGAGAAAACAGGATTTAAAGATTTAATGTTCAAGGTTTCAGTGAGGCTTGAGGATTTTTATTCGTCCTCTTCTAGCACCACCAGCACAGGAAACGCTGGCACAAGTTTTGATTGCTCGAGTTTCCCAGTCGCGTCAAAAAATTGCATATTCCCTTGAAGGTCGCACGTCCAAACCTCCAATGCCCCGCGTTGAAAGTATGCGTTTCGCTTCTCGAGAATTTCTCTTGCAGTGTTGCTGGGGCTGGTGATTTCCACGCAAATTTCTGGGGCAAATTCGTATGGCGTGCTGTAGCCAAATTGGCGTATAAACTCTCGAGAAGCCCAGACGACATCTGGAACTTTCACACCAATATTGGTATCAATCGAGCACTCTGGGAATTCCCGTCCTCGTCCACTGAGTTTGTTCAGTAAGCGTAAGAGTTGACTTTGATAGAAAGAGTGAATGTTGGTGGCAGGACTCATTTCAATGTTTCCTCGCTCGTTCAATTCGATTTTGTAGGGTAGGTCTTGGAGACTTTTATCGTTTAGAACTTCATTCCAAGTCATTGCGCCACCTCCAAGGTGAGTATACAAAACTTCTTGCCGCCCGAGTTTCAATCCCCGCTCGCCACCATAAAATCGGTCATGTTCGCCCGTGGCAGCTCGAGCACGTCGGGTTTAATCACTGTGCCTGGGGTTTGCGCCAGGGTCACAATATTTTCGGCGTATTCGTCTTTCCAACCGATTTCCTCGAGCGCCTTGCGCCACGAACTATAACTTTCGTTGTCTTTGACCATGTACGCGGCGCGTCCAATTTCTGCGCCGCCCCTGGCAATCACGTTTTCGACCCAAGCCCATTTTGCGGACACATTCCGAAGCTCGAGGTCGCGGCGCAATTCTTTTTGAATGCGTTTGAAACGTTTTTCGATTACGTCCACACCCGCGAACGGGTCGGCATGGTGCGGCGTGTGGCGCTTTGGCACGAATGGTGAAATGCCCATTGCGACTTTGGTAATTTTGGACAGGCTTCTCGAGAATTCGATCAGTTCGGTGATGTCGTCGTCGTTTTCGGGTGGCAGCCCAATCATCATGTAAACTTTCAAGCCGCTAAAGCCGAGGTCTTTGGTGATGTGCGCGGTTTTGGTCAGGTCGGCTTCAGAAATTCCTTTTTTCATCCAGTCGCGCAATCGCTGGCTGGCGGC
>JAYTKL010000472.1:0-9679 GCA_043730305.1 Deinococcales bacterium
ATTGCTCGAGCTTAAACATCATCCAGAAAGCGTAAATCCATCTCACTAAACACTAATCATTCTTGAAGCGTGTCCACCTGAAGTTGCGGAGGTCAATACAAAATTAAATCGAGGTTTTAAAGTGAAATTATTAACAATCGCAATATTTTTAACATTAAATGTGACCTTTGCTCAGTATGCGGTCAATGAACGCTCTCAATTTATTATACGACAGACAAATTGGTTCACCTGTGGACCCGCAGCATTAGCAACTGTTCTTGATCAATTTGCTGCTATTCCAAGTACCGAAAAAGAAATTGTGGAATTGGCAATACCATTTTTAACCAAGAAATTAAATGCAAAAGGCGATCCAGAAGCAGGTTTTTCTGCACTTTCACTTAAAAAGGCAGCAGAAGCCAAAGGTATGACTATCAGAGGATTTCGCTATGATATTTCACAAATTGCTCAGTATTTTGACAGTGGTGGCTTTCCACTTATTGCCCATGTTCAAAAACCCCAAGCCCATTTTGTGGTATTGATTGCTAAGGTAAAAAATTATTTTGTCATTGGTGATCCATCTTGGGGACGAAAAATTTTAAGCATCGCTGATTTTGTAAATGAAAAAAACTTTTCCGGTGTGGTTTTACTATTTTTTCCAAATGAAATAAGGCAGTCAGAAATAAAAAAGAATCAACTTATCAATATTGAATGGGCAAAAATTAAATTGGCTAAACTTGGTATTCGATGAAAAAAAATAGATTTTTGTACTTTGGCATTTGCTTACTTTGGATTGGATTATTTTTTGAATCAAATGTTAAAGCGCAAGCAATTGATCCAATACAGATTGGTACGCAAGAACCTGGAAAATTTGGTTTGCATTTCAATCTAGACTTTTTACCCTCGGGTGGGCGATTTATTGCTTCAGATGGCAGCTTGGCAGTGCGTCAAGGCTATGGACTTGGCTTGAGTCTTGCAATTGATTACAGTATTGATGACCGTATAAGTATTGCGGGTGCGTTGGCTGGGGCATTTGAATTGGCACGGACTATTTCTGGTATGCAGGATCAGATTATGACAGCTTTCAATGGTGCTGCAAAACTAAGTTTCACGTATCGCTTGGAAGCGAACAGTCCGTTTGACCCAAGTGTACGTATCGGTTTTGGATTTCCGTGGATATTGGAGACTGCGTTCAGTGCTCGTCTTGTGCGTGACCCTATCGTATTGGTTGGGTCATTTGGTATTTCAAAGCCATTAGAGACAGATGGTGTGTTACTAAATGTAAGTGCTTATGTCTTGTTTGTTGCTAACGAGCGTATGACCTTATCTGGACAAGGCAGTGTAGAAATTCCTATTGGTGGAATTGTTTTATCTACCTCGAGTTTTATGTTTCGTATTGGTTATTCACTAAATCCTGATCAACTTAATGAGATCGGCTTGCGTGTTACTTTTATTGTAAGAGGCGAGGCGACTCGCATCGGATTTGGTCTGGATTGGAACACTCTGTTGCCTTAGTTTTGAACTACCCAAGATTGCGACCTGCGCTGATTTCATTTTGTACGCATGGCTTGCCACTCGAGCGCAGCCGCTTTCCAAGCCAGCGCCTGGGTTGGGCTTAGACGGTCTTTCACAGATTCCCAGAACGTGTCTGCCGCCCACGACTTTGCCTCTCGAGCCATGCTGACCACGGGCGCACTTAGAAACGCCAAAAGTTCACCCATGCCGAGTTGCTCGAGTCCATGCCGCCAAATGCTGGGGTGCTCCATCATCACGCCGTACATTAAAGCCACAAAGTCCAGGCTCGAGCTTTGGTCTTTGTAAAAGCGTTTCACCCGTGCTGGGTCGGTGCGGTTGGAGGATTTCACGAAGGCATTAAAAATACGGTTGACACTTTGCGGGTCGTGCTTTAACGGGCGCATGAAACGTGTGAGCCAGGACAGCAACTCGAGGTTGGATTGCCGAGCGCCAATTTGAACGGTGTCACAGGCTTTTAAGGTGTCAAACTTCAGGGCAAATTCCAGCAACTCGAGCACGCGAGGTAAATTGCGCAAGTTCGAGCCGAAACCCGTGAAGGTTAAAGGGTTATTCCAAGCGCCAGCATCGCCGAGCGCAACCACTCTGGGCAAACTCGAGCTGCGGCGTTTGTGACGGCTCGGAATATAACCAAATACGGGTTTGATATGTTCAGCCCGAGCATTGTTGTGGTATTCGGGCAGCAACTTGAAATAATCTGCAAACAATTGCTCGAGCGTGCCTTCCTGCCCTATGGGCGCGTAATGAAACAAATAAACTGCGTTGGCGTCATCTTCGAGCGGGAAAAGTTCCCAGATGAGTTGCCGCCCCAAGTCGTCGCCGCCGCGATCTGTGACCAAGACCTCGCCAATATTTTCATCCACGCCCTCAAGGTGTTTGACCACGCTGCCAACGGTCGGGCAAACCCAGTCAAAAGGTTGCTGGTGCAATTGAAACTGAATCGGGGAAAGCACACCCATCGCGTCGAGCACCAGTTTGGCGCGGTACGTTCCGCCGTCGGTGGTGACTCGAGTTTCCAACGCACTCACCTCGAGGTGTTTGAAGCTTTCACCCTCAAACAACGTCCCGCCGAGCGCCAGAAACTGTGCACGACATTGAGACAATAAGCTTTGGCTCGAGACGGCAACATCAAGCACGCCAGGAATCCAACCTCGAGCGGGTTTTTCACCGTTTTGGTCTTGGTAATTGAACTCGACAAAACCGGTACGGTAGGTTTTTGTCACCACGTTTTCAAACGGCAAGCCGAGATCTTTTAAGACCTCGAGTTCAGTTTGGCTCGAGTTCCACTCGCGGTGCGTTTCACCGACGTTGGTGCGGTCAATCAGTGTGACTTGATGCCCACGGGCTTGCAAGGCGGTGGCAGCGAGTAAACCCAGTCCGCCGCCCAAAACAATGATTTCAGACTCCAGCCCCTCCCATTGAAGGCTCGAGACGAGTTGAAACGCATCTGTCGTTGGGTTGGCATTTAGATTTTTCCAACGCTCGTCAAGTCGTTTGACCGCGCCAGACTCGAGCGCCCAGGTTAAATGATCATTCATGCGAGGTTGCTAACGGCGGCAATTCGACGCAAATTCCAGAATGTGCCAGGGATCATTGCCAGTTTTTGAGGGTTGGTCAAATGGGCGCGGTGATTAAAATTGTCAAAGCCATTGCGTTCAACCGCGCCCAGAATGCCTTCATAAGCGCCTGCCGCCAGCGCAACGGCAAACCGAGCGCCGCCGTGTAATTTGGGAATGCCGTGCCAACCTTCGCGGTATAAATCCCTTGCCAGGGTATTAAGTTCACGAATCAGGTTGACATAACCCCTGGTCACGCGGCGCTCAGCCAAATCTGATTCCGAAACACCGTGTTTCTCGAGCAACTCGCACGGCAGGTAAATGCGTCCACGGTCGAGGTCTTCGCCGACATCGCGCAAAATGTTGGTCAGTTGCATTGCCATGCCCAGTTTTAAAGCCTGCTCAAGCGTCGTTTGCCCGCCCTCAAAACCCGAAATCGGCGAGATCATAAAACCGACCATGCCCGCCACGCGGCGGCAGTACAGCATCAGCTCTTCCAGGGTTTCGTAACGGTGCTTCTCGAGATCGGCTTTTAAACCCAGGTACAACTCGAGGAACGGGGCGCGTTTGATCGGGTATTTTGCCGCCGCCCAACACAGTGCGATTGCCATGGGGTCGTCGTCGGGATTGCCCTCAATGGCACTCACCACGCGGTTGCGCCAGACTTCAAGCTCGAGTTTGGCGGCGTCTGGCTCGAGTTCGTCCACGGTGTCGTCGCCGACCCGACATGCGCCGTAAACCGCCCAAACCGCGTATTGCTGTTCGCGCGGAAAAAACTTGGAACCCAAATAAAACGTGCTGGCATGGTGTTTGGTGATGGCTTTGCAATGCTCGAGCGCCAACATGGGCGGGCGAGCCGATACATTCGGATTGGCTGGGGTGCTGGGCAGTTGAGTTTGGCTGCGAATCACGGTTTCTCCGAAAACTGATGTGAATCCTAAATGACTGTATAAGGTTACGACTCCGTGCTGGCTTACACTCAAACAAATTTGATGCTTGGTGCATAGTTAACCACATCAAGGCGAAACTCGGCAAACGGCGGGTTATTCGAGCGTATCCCGAGCGGGTTTTCCTGGTTCTCGAGTCAGCTTTCGTATTGGTTTTGAGTTCGGTTCTGAGTTGGGTTCAAGGTCACGTCCAGTTTTGACGAACAATTCAAATGCCACCGCCCGCCGAACCTCAGCTCTGGGTCGTTCAAAACCCAGGCTCGAGAGGTACAGCCGAACGGCTTCGCGGTTTGGGAATCGTACGCTCGATAATTTGAAAGGCAGTTGAACCAAACGCCCAAAACTGGTATCGGATTCGCAGAGGTACATCATAAAAAGTTTGCCGCCAGGTTTTAAGACTCGAGCGATTTCTGCCAGTGCCGCGTTGGTATGAAAAAATTCGTTTAACGTCGCGCCCAAAGTCACACCATCAAAACTCGAGTCGGCATACGGCAAGGCTTCGGCGTTGGCTTGCTCGAACACAATCTCGAGGTCGCTTGTGTTTTGCGCGGCACGCATCAGAAAAGCTTTGGAAATGTCAATGGCGGTCACGCTTGCGCCCGCTTTTGCCAGCACCCGAGCATAATTTCCGGTACTCGTACCAACATCCAGAAAAGTTTGTTTTGGCTGCACGTTTAACCACTCGAGCATCAAGGTAAATTCTCGCTCGAGCGAATAATTTTCGCGGGTCAGCAAACCAATGCTTTTGACGCGCCAGACATCGTAAAGTGCCGTCGTGATTGGCAAAAAATTGCTGAACTGTGCCAAGCTGTAGCTTGCCTGTTTCGGCATTCGATTCGGAATTTTGGGCTTGTGGCTCGAGTCGGTCACATTTTCCAGTCTACCTTGGTTTGAAGTTGCAAAAACCAGTCCAAGCATCTGTTTGGGGTTTTGAACCTGACTCAATCCTCAGTCGCTCGAGCTTGCGACCAGTCGTCGGTGGTAATTGATTTGCCCCAAATGCCAGTTTAAGTGCCCGTACAAGTGCAGCAAAAAATAACCCGTGGTCATTGGGTAGCCCAGCACTTCTTCGGGAAAAAGCTGTTCGAGCCTCGTTTGATCCAAGTGGCTCAAGACTTTTTCAATCATGATCGAGGTGTGGTGAATGGCTTGAATGATCTCGGCTCGAGAAACGTTCGTGCTGTTGAATTCGGCGTCGCGGTCACGCTTAAAATCGGTGCCGCCCAGGTCAACGCCAATAAATTGGTTGAGGTTGCCGACCAGGTGCAACGCCAGATTGCCCGCAGGGTTTTTGATCTCGGGCGCGACCCGCCAAAGGCTGCCCTCGCTGGGGTACGCCTCGAGTTCGACGACCAGTTTTGCCAAGTCGCGTTGAAAAAGTTTGATTAGATTTTGGGTCATGTCTTTATCAATAGTCTGGAATGTTTTAGGCTGCTTTCACTCCCAGATTTAACGTGTCCTGCACAACCTCCCAGAATTGATCAACACTCACCCCCACTGGTAACAACTGAATAATCCGTTCCGCGAATAACTCGTTATACGCACGTCGTTTCGCATCCTCCATACTAAACACGAAATCCTGCAAGTCACCCTCAAAAGCGAGTAACTGTTGCGCTCGAGCTAAACTCACCACCAGAAAACTCGCATTCCAATGAAATCCCAGCGCCGTAGCAGATCGTGATTGACAATCCATCAACCCCGCAAACTGTTTCGCATCCCGAAACGGAAATTCCAGCTCAAATCGTGCTCGGTAACATTCGATCACCAACAATGCAGACATACTGATCTTCGTGCTGAACAGCACCTCACGCCTTTGCCGCCCATTCATCTGCCAGAGAATACAAACCACCCGAATATCACGTTTTAACGCTGGTGAGTACAACACGCTCGAGTACACAATTTGATCGTCATTGTTCGTTTCGAGATTCCAACGCGAGAAATCTTGCCAATCCACTTTCCCATCGAACTGTTTCGGACGACCTGCTTTACCCGTCCGAGGTCCTGTGTACTTGTATTTCAGGTTCGCATCGCTTCTTAACTTCCCAACACAAGTTTGTCCTGCCTTCACAATGCCATCAACCCAAGTTTTCTTCTTGCTCACAAGACAGCACCTTGCGGGCTGTTCGCGCTTAGCGTAGTACGCATCTGCAACTATGCACTCGATTTGATCTCGTAAATTCAATGGTAATGCTTCGAGTACGTTCTGAACGTGATTCGTGTAATGATCGACTCGAGATTGACCTGTTGGCAGCACACTCGGGGTTTGCAACGCATGAACGGGTACGGGTTGACGATACTCGAGATCAATCAGCGTGCAGCAACTGAGTTCAAGACTGGGAATGGCTTTACCAAGTTTTGAATCCCAGAATTTTGCTAGACCAGGCGTGCGTTTCCCTGCTTTACGCAGGTTCGTACAGTCCACGCCGAGGATTAAGCGTTTTCCCATGCGTTGATTGGTTTGCAGGGTTTGCACCAAGCTTGAGGTGACGAGTATCCAGTCGAGTGGTTTCTCGAACCAATTCCTAAAGGTTTTCTCGTTAAGGTGGCTGAAGCGTTCGAGGTTGGCGTAGTTGATTCGGCTTGGAATGGCGAGTATCACGGTGCAGAGTAGTTGGAGGAAAGCGGTTTGGGTGGTGCGGAGGTTGAGCTTGGTCAGGACTTGGTTTAGGATGTTCATTGGAAGCCGTTCTTGAGCGTGTTTTTAGACACTCACAGCTTATGTGATGGCTTCCACTTTCTCAAAAACATTCCGAACCATTGTTTATTTTAGCGGTTATTTTCTCGAGTGGCAAAACCTCAGACTGCTGTCCAGCCGCCGTCAACCAGCAAAGTATGACCCGTGACCATGCTCGCAGCGCTTGACGCCAAAAAGATAACCGCGCCGAGCATGTCGTCCACCGTGGCAATCCTGCCCATCGGAATGCGAGACTCGAGATCGGCTTTGATTTCGGGCTGTGCAAAAGTCTGCTCGGTCAGTGGTGTGCGCACGAAGGTCGGGGCGATGGCGTTGACGGTGATGCCGTGTTTTGCCCATTCAAATGCCAGAACCCTGGTTTGGTTGACCAGCCCCGCTTTGGCAGAACCGTAGGCGGCGCGTTGGTAATATCCGACCATGCCCATCTGCGAGGCGATGTTGATGATTCGTCCGCCTGTGTCACCCGTTTTGGCTCGAGCGATCATGTGCCGTCCGACGGCTTGGCTCATGAAGAATGCGCCTTTCAGATTGGTGTCGAGCACCAAATCCCAGTTTTCTTCTGTGACATCTTCTGCCCATTGCACACGGTTGACGCCTGCGTTATTGACCAAAATATCCACGCGCCCAAATTCGGCAATCGCCTGTTCGACGACTCTGGTGCATGAAGGCACGTCGCAAACATCAAGCTCGAGCGCCAAGCCTTTACGCCCGTGGCTGCGAATCAGCTCCAAGGTCGGTTCTGCCGTGTCCAACCTGCCTGGAAGTTCGGTGATGATGACGTCGGCTTCGTAGGCGGCGAGGGCGGCGGCAAAACCCTGTCCAAGTCCAGAACCTGCTCCGGTGACGAGTGCCACGCGTTGCTCGAGTTGGAAATTTGGCATGTTCATTTTGGTCATGGCTCGAGTGTAGCAGTGTTTGATACGACCTTGAATCGCGTGGCGTTGCTCGAGGCTGAAATTGGGGTTGAAAGTGATTTTGGGATTGTTGAGAATCTCGAGAAACCTCAAAAAGAACCTGCAAGATACCTGGATCAAACCTTGTACAACCTTGACCCTCGAACTGCATCTAAAATTACAAATTTGGTAAGATTAAATTTTTGGCATTGCGCAATAATGAATAGCTCTATGATTGAGAAAATTTGTTTCTGACGCAATTAATGGCAATTAAACCAAAGTACCTTGACATTTATTCAACTTGATACTAACATGACTCAAAGTTTATACAAACCTTCTACAATTAGGATATAAAATAAAGATTTCAAAAAAGGTCAGACATGAATACAAGTCTTCAAATCAACCACCCAAATACCGCATCATCCCAAGACACGCCGCTGTTTACAGCCAGCGAAGTCGAACATCGCACAGCAGTTCCCGCCACAACCTTAAGGCAGTGGGAACGGCGCTACGGTTTACCAAACCCAAAACGCACCCCAAGCGGTTACCGGCTTTACAGCCAAAATGACATCGCCTGCATCGAATTTTTTAAGAACCGCATTTCAGACGGCATTCCAGCCTCCAGGGCGGCGCAACTGTACGCCCTCGAGCAGTCCTTGCCAGTTGGCAACAACCAAGTACACCAAAACATTCAGTATCCACTAGCCCGCAATCCAAACGATCTGATGAACCGTTTGATCGACGCCACCTTACATGCAGACAATGCCAAAGCCGACGCCATTCTGGCGCAAGCCCACAGCACCCTGCCGGTTGAAGATGTACTGCTCGAGTTGATCCAACCAACCCTGGTTGAAATTGGTGAACGGTGGCACAGGGGCGAAATCACGATTGCCCACGAACACCAAGCCACCGCCTACCTGCGCGGCAAACTGCACGGTCTGCTTGAGATGGCAGGTTCGCCGCGCAGCGGTCCAACCGTGGTGGTGGCGTGCGCCCCAAATGAATGGCACGAAATTGGGGCGTTAACGATCTCGATCTTCTTGCGCCGCGCCGGAATTCGTACGCATTTTCTGGGCGCGAACACGCCCATCGTTGACCTGGCACGTTTCGCCCATGAGATCAAAGCCAGCGCGGTGCTGGTTTCGGCTGGCACAAGTGAAGTGATCGAAAACATGCGCCCCCAGGCACACTTGTTGCGCGAGGTGGTCGGAATCGTGATTTACGGCGGCAGCGGTTTTAACGCCAACCCCAACTTGGCGACCGAACTTGGTGGCGAATATTACGGCGCCAACGCCAAAATTGCCCTCGAGACACTGATTGCCAGGTTCGCATCATGACGCAGTTTCGTGCGCCACTCACTTCAAACCCCATCATTCCCGTGTTGGAAACAGCGTTTGAAACCTCGAGCAAGACCAAAAATCGTTATCCTGATGCTCACGCCGATGTCACGATCATTGGGGCTGGCTTTGCAGGCTTAACCGCAGGCGCGTTGCTCGCCAAAGATGGTTTTAAAGTCCAGGTGCTCGAGCGTGACGTTCATCCTGGAGGTTGCGCCGCCAGTTTTACCCGCAAGACCCCACAAGGCGATTTTCGCTTTGCTGTGGGCGCGACCGTTGCGGCGGGTCTTGAACCAGGCGGCATTTTGCACGGCATTTACGCCAAACTTGGGCTTCATGCCCCAGGAAAAGCCTTGGAGCGCATCATGCGCGTGCATTTGAACGCCCAACCCGTCGAAGTCTCCAGTAACCGCAACGCTTGGAAAGCCGAATTGCTGCGGGCATTCCCAGGACAAGAGGCTGCCAAAATGAGCTTTTGGCAAGATTTGCAAAGCCTTGCCGACACCATGCACCACATTGCCAAGCGTTTCCCATCAATGCCGTTCAAATCTGTTTATGACGTTTTGGACACCGCTAGAGGCATTCATGTAGGCGTCCCAAAAGTCTTGCTGTCCCTAAACAAAACCGTCTCACAACTGCTCGAGCGGCACGACATTCAAGACCCAGCGCACAAGGCATTTATTGACGGTCAACTGCTCGATTCGATGCAGGTGGTCTCAAACGGTTGCGCCCTGCCCAACGG
>JAYTKL010000473.1:0-7105 GCA_043730305.1 Deinococcales bacterium
GGCGGCGTGCTGATGGTCAGCACCAACAACTTAATCATTTTGTATCTTGGTATCGAACTCTCGAGTTACAGCACTTACATCATGGTCGGTTACTACCGCGATGACCGTTACAGCAACGAAGCCGCCAGCAAATACTTTTTGCTCGGCGCGGTTGCCAGTGCC
This sequence comes from Deinococcales bacterium, assembly GCA_043730305.1. Taxonomy (GTDB): domain Bacteria; phylum Deinococcota; class Deinococci; order Deinococcales; family JAAFIG01; genus JANXTZ01. The sequence goes on from JAYTKL010000473.1 coordinate 163, forward strand.
TTCTTGCTGTTTGGCATGAGTCTGGTGTATGCCGCCGCCACCTCGAGCGGGATTTCCAACCTCAATTACGAAGAGATTGGTCGTGCTTTGGCTGCCGTGGCTGGAAGCAGCATCTCGAGCTTCCCGCTTGTTTGGCTCGGGCTTGCCATGATGCTGGTCGGCTTTGGTTTTAAACTCGCGCTCGTGCCATTTCACTCTTGGACGCCAGATGCCTACCAGGGCGCTCCGAGCATGGTTGCGGGGCTTCTGAGCGTCGGACCCAAAGCGGGCGTCGTGATTGCCCTCTCAAGTCTTCTGACGAGCACCTTTACAATCCAACCCGCTCTTCTCGAGGGTTGGAAGAATGCCTTCATGTGGCTGAGTATCCTCTCCATGACCGTCGGCAACCTTCAAGCCCTGCAACAAACCAACATCAAACGAATGCTGGGTTACTCGAGCATCGCGCAGTTGGGTTACATCGTGATCGGTGTCGCCGTCGGCTCGAGCGCTGGCACTGCCGCCCTAATCTTGTACATCATTGGTTACGCCATCACCAACATTGGCGCGTTTTTGCTGATCTCGAGCTTGCGTGACGCTGGCGTTGGCGAAGAAATCTCAGATTACGCCGGACTGGTCAAACGCAGCCCACTGGCAGGCATTTTAATGGCAGGATTCTTCATGGGCTTGGCGGGCGTACCACTCTTGGCAGGATTCCTCGGTAAATTTTTGCTCTTTAAGAGCGCCGTTGATGCCAGCCTGATCCCACTTGCTATTGTTGCCGTGCTCAACACTGTTCCCGCTTACTACTATTACTTTCGCGTCATCATCAACTCCGTCCTGCTTGAGCCTAAAGACACTCGAGCCATCGAACTGAACCCTACCGCCGTTGCGGTGCTCAGTTTTGCGCTGTTGGGCGTGGTGTTCCTGGGGGTCTACCCAACCCCAGTGCTCAACCTGATTGACAGCGCCGTGAAAACCATGCCGTTGTTCACCGCTTCAAGATAAATTCAAAACCATCAAAAACCCCCGCGCTCGAGCCTCGAGTGGTGGGGGTTATGATTTAAAGCTTTGGTGCTAACATCTTCATATGAGCCAAATCGAACTTGAACAAGCTGCTTTGCATCTGCCAATGAAAGCCCGGGCAGCACTCGCCCAGAAGCTGCTCGAGAGCATTGAACAACCCAATGAAGCCGAACTCGAGGAATTGTGGCTTGAAGAAATTGGTGAACGCATCAAACGGGTCGAACGCAATGAAAGCAAATTGATTCCAGTCAGCGAAGCGTTACGTCAAGCCCGAGCCGTGATTGCCAAAACCCATGCTCGAGATTAGCGTTGTTTCCGATGAAGCGCTTGAAGAATACCTTGCAATCGTAGCGTTTCTCGAAGGTCAAAGCGCAGGTTTAGCTGAACGGTTTAACGTGGTTTTTCAGGAAGCTGTGGAAATGCTTTTGGTGTTTCCGGATGGTGGTCGAGATTTGGGGCGTTTTGATACACGACGTTTGAATCTTCGCGGGTTCTCGTATCATCTTATTTACCGTGTTGAAGGCAACATGCTTGTGATTTACGCTGTACCGCATCATAAACGCAGTCCCAATTACTGGTTGAGTCGTTTGATTTGATTGGAATACTGAATTCTGGTTTTGGGTATTTCAATGATTCTGCGCTCGAGCATCTCAACTTTCAAAGCGCTATACTCGAGGCATGTCACGCGCTGCGCCAGTGCAACACATCAACAGTTTTGAAACCTTCCTCGAGTTGGAAAGCATCAGCCTCGAGCGGCACGAGTTTGTGGATGGTAATCTGTTCGTCATGGCTGGCGGCACGGACAGACACAATTGGGTAACGATGATGTTGGTTGCTCTTTTAATGTCACCCGCTTTGCAAGCTGGGAAACGCTCTTACGCCACAGACGTTCTCATTCGTACACCAGATGATGTTGGCTATTATCCTGACTTTTTTATTCTTGGTGATACCAGCCTCGATACCTCAAAAGTCAAACGTCGCCCCACAGTCATCATTGAAGTTCTTTCACCCAGCACCGAAGCCATAGACCGTAGCGAAAAACTCCGCAATTACCGCAGCATCCCAAGTCTCGAGCAGTATATTTTGCTCTCCCAAGACGAGGCGCTAGGCGAAACTTACTCGAGACAACCCGATGGTTCGTGGCGGCACGATATTTTGCAGAACACGGCGACGCTCGAGATTCCCAGCATTGGGTTTTCAGTGTTACTGACGGCGTTGTTCTTGACCATAAAATGCACCTACGGGCATGGTCGCTACGAGAATTTGCCTGAAGGTTGAAATGATTCTCGAGCAACGGGAATTTCTTGAACTCGAGGTTTTGTACTATTGACTTCCGCAACTTCAGGCGAACATCTCACTAAAATGATTAGTGTTTAGTGAGATTGCTTTACGCTTACCGAATGATATTTAAGCTCGAGTATTTTTTCACTATGAGAGCAATTCTGTCTTGTTCAAGTTGAGGATGTCAATAGTTGATATGGTAGCTCTGGCTAGACGTGATGGTGAAGTGCGTTTCGCAGAACGTGCATACATCATTTCAGTTGGCAAATCTGTAGGCTTTGCAGATACTGATCTTGAAGAATTATTGACTTTCTAAACACAAAATTCAGTTGGATAATTTCAAAAAAGATTTTGCCGAAAAATGGAAGTCTCAAGTCACAGCGTTTGCTTGAATTCGTCAATCTTAGGATTTTGTATTCGCTCGAGATTTGAAAATTTACTGAACCCGACCCTCTATCGAACTTTGATCTGAACGCCTCGAAACAAAAGTAACTTTGACATCGTAATCAAGCGCTTTCGCCACCCGAGCCAGGGTTTGCAACTCGAGATTCGCACCCTCTTTTTCGATTTGCGACATTCTGCCTTTGCCAACGTCTAAAACCCGTCCGATTTGCTCGAGCGTAAACCCGCGTTGTTTTCGGGCTTGGGTGAGTAATTCACTGACCGATTGGGCAATAAATTCATCCTCGAGCGTGGCTTGAATTGCTTGTGGGGTTGTAGGCTCGAGTTTGATTTGGTTTGGAACTTTTGCAGGACGGTCTTTTATACCTTCCAAAAGCGCCAAGAGTTCTGCGTCGGGTTCTTCTGTCAGTCGCAATTGTTTTTTAATTTTTTTGGTATTCATTTTTTGCTCCTTTCTAAAACACTTATGCCAGCTTCGACGGCTTTGTAGATTTGAAGCACTTCTTTGATTTTTGCAACGTTTGGCGAATCACCAGATTTGACTTCTGCATTGACCAGAACGGCTTCATTGGTCTCCAAAAAGAAAAAGTACACCCTTGCGCCACCTTTGATTCCACCTCGAGATGTGGTTTTGAGTTCCCAGATTGGTAAGCCCGTAAATTTTTGTGAATACCTCGAGTCTTTACCGTGCAGGTAGAAATCGTTCAGCATTTCAATGATTGTTTTGAGCGCTTCAATATGACCGTCGTTGGCGATGGTCAGTAAATCCTCAATAATTCTGGGATGCTTTGCATTTAAGCGAGTGGGTAAACGAGCCAGAACCAATGACTGCATTGGTTTAGTTTAAACTGAACTTTTTAGAATTGCAAGTTCTTTGAAACCCTGGCAAATAAAAAACTGAGGCTCGAGACTGCCAAACGCGCTGTGGAAATGGCTATCTTTCAATACGCGCAAACAGCTTTGGCAGGGTTAACGCTCGAGATTTTCACGCCTCAAATAAAAACTTAACGTTCATCAAACAACGCCTCGAGATCACGGCTGCCATGCACCACCCGAACGACAACGGGTGTGTCTTGCCAAATCCTGTAAAACACCACGTATTTGCGAATTACAAAACTTCGCAAACCAACTTTAAGTTCGTCTCGAGTACGTCCAAAAAGTGGGAACAACTCGAGGTTTTCAATCCCGCGAACGATTTCGCTCGAGATTTGTTGTGCGGCTTGTTCACCATGAAATTCAAAGATTTGATTGATGTCGAGTGCGGCGCGTTCGGTAACAATTGGCAGCATGTTTAACGTTTCAACCGTTTTTTCAGTTCATTTAAGCCAATGGTTTTTCCAGATTCAGATTCTGCCCAACCCTCTTCAATCATGGTGCGTAATTCGTCACGTTGTTTCTCGCGCTCTATTTGTGTGCGTAAGGCTTCGCGTACCACTTCGCTGAGGGTTTGGTAATGACCTGATTCAACTTTTTGTTGAATCCAATGCTCGAGTTCGGGGGTTAAAGAAATGTTCATGGCTAAGCTTAGCAAATTTTGTTATTTCTTGCCAACACCTCAACATAAACAGCTTTGGCATGGTTGACGCTCGAGGTTTAAATCTTCAGAACACCCGACCCTCTATCGAATGCTGATCCGAACGCCGTGAAACAAAAGTGACTTTGACATCGTAATCAAGCGCTTTCGCCACCCGAGCCAGCGTTTGCAACTCGAGGTTCGCACCCTCTTTTTCGATTTGTGACATTCTGCCTTTGCCAACGTCCAAAACACGTCCGATTTGCTCGAGCGTAAACCCGCGTTGTTTTCGGGCTTGGGTGAGCAATTCACTGACCGATTGGGCAATAAATTCATCCTCGAGCGTGGTTTGAATCGCTTGAGGGGTTGTCGTCTCGAGTTTGACTTGGTTTGGAACTTTTGCAGGACGGTCTTTGATACCTTCTAAAAGCGCTAAGAGTTCTGCATCTGGTTCTTCTTTCAGTCGCAATTGTTTTTTAATTTTTTTGTCCCTTAATGACTGCATTGGTTTAGCTTAAACTGAACTTTTTAGAATTTCAATTTCTTTGAAATCCTGATAAACAAAAAACTCAAAGCTCGAGACTTGAAAGTAAGGAAAGAACCAACTAAAGTAAGACTATGAAAGCCGTTGCAAAAATCACCAGTAAAGGTCAAATCACCATCCCACTCGAGATTCGCCGCTTTTTGGGCGTGGACGCTGGTGACTCCCTCGAGTTTCAAACGAACGGTTTAACGATTGAAATCAAACCTCAACCCAGAGACAATCCATTTCGTCAATTTCGTGGTTTAGAACGTGTGGGCAAGGGCAAAAGCCTGAAGCAAATCAAAGACGAATCTGCGATTTCACGTGGTTGGTCTGAGGAATGACCAGCGTTGATACGAATGTTATTTCGGCGCTTCTCGAGGCAGATGATGTTCACGCCGAGCTTGCAGAACATGCTTTGCTGGCAGCGTCGGCGCGTGGCAAATTGTTGATTTGTCCAGCCGTGTACAGCGAGCTGATTGCAAAACCAAAACGCACGGTTGCCACCGTGGACAGCTTTTTGAGCGCAACCCGAATTGAAGTGGATTGGAATCTCGAGGCGCGAATCTGGCAGCTTGCGGGTTTGGGTTTTCAAATCTACGCAAGCGCACGCAAAAAACAGAAATTACCCGAACCACGCCGTATTCTTGCCGATTTTTTGATTGGTGCTCATGCTTTTGATCGTGGTTTTACGCTGTTGACTTTGGATTCTCGAGTGTACAAGACCAGTTTTCCAAAATTGAGTCTTGAAATTCTCGAGGCTTGATTTTTGATGCGACTCGAGCTGGCATCAAAAAACCGAGGCTTCAAGCCTCGGTTTTAAAATTCTTGGTTTAAACTTTAACCGCTCACTGTCACACGAACGCTTGGTCCCATCGTGGTCGTGATGAACACGGTTTTCACAAATTGACCTTTGGCGGTGGCTGGTTTTGCACCCTCGAGCGCATGGTAGAGCGCTGCGAAGTTCTCGGCAAGCTTGGCTGGTTCAAAGCTGGCTTTACCGATAGGCGCGTGAATCACACCTGTTTTGTCATTGCGGAATTCGATCTGACCAGCTTTCAGGCTTTTGACAATCTCGCCAATGTTAAGCCCAACTGTGCCTGATTTGGGGTTTGGCAGCAAACCACGAGGTCCGAGGATACGACCCAGTTTAGAACCAATCGCAGCCATCATGTCTGGCGTGGCAACCACGGCGTCAAAGTCGAGCCAACCATCAGCAATTTTTTGCACCAGTTCGTCGCCGCCAACAATGTCAGCGCCGGCAGATTCGGCGGCGTTCAAGCCTTCGCCTTTGGTCAGTGCTAGAACGCGCACGGTTTTACCCGTACCGTTTGGCAGCGCAACCGTGCCACGGACGTTCTGATCAGACTTTTTAGGGTCAATGCCCAAACGCACGTGAACTTCGACGGTTTCGTCAAATTTCGCGCTGGCAATGGATTTCACCAAGTTGGTGGCTTCTTCGACGGTGTAAACCTTTTTGGGGTCAACCATGCTGGTCAGTGCCTTATAACGTTTACCTGACATTATTTCGGACCCCCTTCAATGGTGACACCCATGCTGCGTGCCGTGCCTGCGACCGTACCTGCGGCAGCTTCGATGCTGGCAGCCGAAAGGTCTGGCATTTTGGTTTTGGCAATCTCGAGCACTTGATCCCAGCTTAATTTACCGACTTTGTTCTTGTTTGGCGTGCCGCTGCCCTTGGCAATGCCACTGGCTTTGCGAATCAGGTAACTCATTGGCGGGGTTTTGGTGATGAACGTAAAGCTGCGATCAGCGAAAATAACGATTTCGACTGGAATGATCGCGTCGCCCGCGCTGGCGGTGGCGGCGTTGAATTGCTTGCAGAACTCCATGATGTTCGCACCGTGTTGACCCAAGGCTGGACCGACAGGTGGGGCTGGAGTTGCTTTACCGGCGGGAAGCTGAAGCTTCACGAAACCAACTTGTTTCTTTGCCATATTTGCCTCCTTAGCTCCCCCGTTCTCAAAAATCTCGAGGTTGGGGTTTTGACGCTAAGTTTTACTTTGCGCTCGTCTGAGCGTAAAAGTTGTTCGGGGTATAACGGTTAAGTCTTTGAGACTTGGGAAAACTCGAGTTCGACTGGTGTTTCGCGTCCAAAAATGCTGACCAGCACTTTTAACTTGCTGCGCTCGAGGTTGACTTCAGACACAATGCCTGTGAAATCGCTGAACGGTCCCGCCGTGACGCGCACGGTGTCGCCC
>JAYTKL010000474.1:0-5057 GCA_043730305.1 Deinococcales bacterium
GCGACTCCCTCTGGTCGCCAATGTTCGACGCTTCTTGATTCCAAGACGCACCTTCGGGCGGAATCGCTTCGCGTCAAACATTGTGCAAGGTGCTGTATGGTCAAGAAGTTGACGAATGAGGGCTTCAAGGGCGCTATAGACCGTTATTTTCTTGTGGCTCGAGTTTATAGCTTTTGAAATTCACTTTCGATCAGCCTCAGTCCCGCCCCTCGAGTCGCAAAAACAGTTAGGATACTCCAGGTATCACCTGTCTAAACTCGAGTCTCATTTTTTGACTTGGGCGGCGGCGGGAGTTTTGTCGTTTGACTCGCACATGGCGCGTCTTTAGAATGTGATGGTTTGAAGGTTTCTACCCGCTCGAGATCAAACTCGAGTGTTGATGAAGGAGGGTTTGTGGATTACGCAACACAGGTGAATGGCGCTTTGTACATTGGATTGTTCGCCCTGTTGGGAGCAGGTATTGTTTACGCCACGCTCGGCATTGCCAAACTCGCGTTCACCTATGCGGGTTCGAGGCGTTTTGGTCCGAGCAAAGCCAAGAACGATGTCTACGAATGCGGTGAGGCAACCATTGGTGACACGAATGTTCAGTTCAACCTGAATTATTACCTGTTCGCCATGTTGTTCGTGATTTTCGATGTCGAAGCGGCGCTCTTGTACCCGTGGGCGGCAGCCTTCGATTCACTCGGATTGGCTGGGCTGCTCAGCGTCGTCACGTTCATCGTGATTTTGTTCCTCGGCTTTTTTTACGCACTGCGAAAGGGGGCTTTAAAGTGGGTTTACTAGGAGTTGATAAACGCCCCGAAAACGTCATCATGGGAAGCCTGGACGATCTCATCAACCTCTCGAGGTCACGCAGTTTGTGGCCACTGACGTTCGGGATTGCCTGCTGCGCCATCGAAATGATGAACTCGAGCGCCACCCGTTACGACATGGATCGCTTTGGCGTGTTTTACCGCAACACCCCGCGCCAAGCGGACGTCATGATTGTGTCTGGCACGGTCAACAAGAAAATGGGCAAACGTGTTCGCATCCTCTGGGAGCAAATGTCCGAACCCAAATGGGTCATCAGCATGGGTGCTTGCGCCAACCAGGGTGGACCGTTCCGCCAAGGGTACAGCGTGCTCGAGGGTGTGGACAAGATTATTCCAGTGGATATTTACGTGCCTGGTTGCCCTCCGCGTCCCGAAGCCCTGATGCAAGCCTTGTTGTTGTTGCGTGACAAAGTCGCCGACCCAGCCGCACGTTACGTGCCTGGAACGCTGATGGATGCCGATTTTGACCCGTTGGCAGAGCCAGGGCAGGACGGGCGGATCGCGTTATGACGCTTGCTGCACAAGTTGCGTTTAAAGTTGTGCCGCTCGAGTCTGGGGCGGTACAAGGATTCTCGAGTGGTTTGCGAGTCAGGTCTGAAAATTACTTGGATGAAACCACGTTTTTTGTGCATCCAGAAGATTACCGTGCGCTCTGCGAACGACTTTACAAAGCAGGTTTTGATTTCCCGCGTTGTTTAAGTGGTTCGGACATGGAATTTGGTTTGCGGGTCACACTGCACCTTCAAAGCCTCGAGACCAAAACCAAAGCCATTGTGATAACTGACCTGAAATATGCCGCACCTCGAGTTGCCAGTGTGTCCGATTTGTGGGGCGGCGTCGAATGGCATGAGCGCGAAGCTTACGATTTGGTTGGCATCACGTTTGAAAACCATCCCGACTTGCGCCGAATTTTGCTCGAGGATGATTGGACGATTCACCCGCTTCAGCGTAAATACAACACCAGGGGTTATTTGGTCAGCACCTGGACGGAAAAAACTTTTCCAAGCCCTGCGGTTTGGGAAGAGGGTTTTGTGCCGTTCTCGGCTGTGGCAGCGCCAGTCGTTCATGCGCCCAAAGCTGCCGCGCCTGCCGTTGGAGATGCGCCTGTGCCCGTTGCAGAAACCTCGAGCGTTGCTGCACCTGCTGGTGAAGCGCCCGCCAAAAAGCAACCCAAACGTTGGATTCCCAAAGACGGTTCTGCGCCTGCCGCCGAATCATCCGCACCTGTCGCTGAAACCACCGCGCCCGAACCTACACTCACACCCGTTGCTGCCGTTGAAACCTCGAGCGAACCCGCATCCGAAGAACCCAAAAATCCGAAAATCAAACGTTGGGTTCCAAAAACAAAGGAGGGCGAATCATGACCGCCGTTCTCAACCCCACCGCGCTCGAGACTGTCGAGGGGCGCACCGATGAAATGCTGATTAACCTCGGACCACAGCATCCTGCCACGCACGGCGTTTTGAAGGTTGTGCTGGGCGTGGACGGCGAGCGTGTCACCAGGGCGATTCCGCACATCGGTTTCTTGCACCGAAACCACGAGAAGCTCGAGGAAGTCCGTACCTACAGCATGTGCATTCCGTACACGGACCGCATGGATTACGTTTCTGGAATGCAGAACGAATTGCCGCTGTGCTTGGCGGTCGAGGACATGCTGGGTATCGAAGTCCCTGAGCGCAGCAAGTACATCCGCACCATCTTGTTTGAACTCTCGAGAATTGCCTCGCATTTGGTTTGGATTGGCACGTACATGCTCGATTTGGGTGCAATCACCCCGTTCTTGTACGCCTTCCGTGACCGCGAAATTATTCTTGACATCATCGAAAAGACGGCTGGCGCGAGGTTGCTGCCAAATTACTTCACGTTTGGTGGCGTGCGCCGCGACCATCACCCTGCGATGCTCGAGGATATTCTCGAGTTTTTAAAGTTCTTTGAAACCAAATTGCCCGAGTACGAGGCGCTGACGATTGACGCGCCCGTGTTTCAGGCGCGTACCGTCGGTGTCGGTGTGCTCGACCCGCAGGTGGCGCTGAATCACGGTGTGACCGGTCCAAACTTGCGCGGTTCGGGAATTCCTTGGGATTTGCGCAAGGACGAACCCTACGACGCCTATCCTTTTGTGGATTTTGAGGTTTGCGTCGAACTCGGTTGTGATGCCTACAGCCGCTCGAGGGCACGTTTCCGCGAGTTTTACGAGAGCATCAAAATCATTCGTCAGGCGATAGCGCAGTATCCTAAAGTTGGTCCAACCCTGCCAAAACTGCCGCGCCTCAAACCCGTCGCAGGCGTCGAACGTTACCGTGCCGCCGAGATTTCCAGGGGGCAATTGGGTGTGTATTTGATTTCGGACGGCACTGAAAAACCGTTCCGCTCCAAGCATCGCAGTCCCAGCTTTTGCACACTGCAAGCGCTTCAGGACATGTTTGTGGGTTCTAAATTCTCCGATGCGATTGCCATTCTGGGCAGCATTGACATTGTGCTCGGGGAGGTAGACCGATGAGTTTGTATGAAAACAAAGAACCACGTATGCCACTCGAGCGGGTCGCCATTCCTGAAAACAAGCATTTTAAATTGCGCAACAAGTACCATCCTTTGCTGAACAACCACAACAAAAAAGGCAATTTGGCATCTGCCATTTTTGGCTATGTATCCTTGTTCGGCACGACCTTGCTGGTCTTGGCACTGACCTACCAAGGCTTGCCAGCGCTGCTCGAGGCACTGGGCGCAGCCAAGAATTCGTTCTGGTACAACCTGGTTTACGGTTTATTGGGACCCGTTTTGATGTTCTTGTTCGTGGCTGTGGTCGCGCTGATTAACATTTTGATGCTGCGCAAATACCTGGCAAAAGTCCAAAACCGTTACGGACCACTGCATCACGGACCTGCGGGTGTGCTGCAAACCGTGTTCGACGCGCTCAAACTGGTTTCCAAAGAAGACTTCAGCCCTGGCATGGTCGAAGAAACCATTTTCACGCTCGCGCCCGTGATCGTGTTTGTCTCGGCGTTCATCATGATTGCCGTGATGCCATTCGCGCCAGGTTGGGTCTTCTCAAACGTTGATTCGGGTGCGTTGTTTATCATCGCCGCAGGGACGCTCGGTGGTTACGGCGTGCTGCTGGCGGGTTGGAGCATGAACAACAAGTACGGTCTGATGGGTGGACTTCGTGCCGCCGCGCAACTGGTCAGTTACGAGGTGCCGCTTTCAATCGCGCTCTTGTCGGTGGTGGTTTACAACGGTTCGATGAATTTGACGACTATTGTCGAATCACAAGCCACGGTTTGGAACGTCTTCCCGCTGTTCATTCCGTTTGTGATTTACCTGATTGCGGGTCTTGCCGAAATCAAGATGACCCCGTTTGACCTTCCAGAAGCCGAATCCGAGCTTGTGGCAGGGTTCAACACCGAGTACGGTGGTATGCGTTTCGGTTTCTTCTTCGTTGCCGAATTTGCCGAGTTGTACCTGCTGCCCGCAATTCTTGCGATTTTCTTCTTGGGCGGTTGGCACGCACCGACATTGCCGATCATTGGCGAACTCGTAATTCGTACCAATGCCCCAGACCCCACCAATGCCTCGAGCATTTTGGGCTTGCTGCAAACCATGTTCGCGCCTGGTGGCATTGGTACAAACTTGCAATACGCCTTCTGGTCGCTCTTGAAAGCGGCGGCTGGCGTGTACTTCTACATGTGGATTCGTGCCACGCTGCCGCGATTCCGTGACGATCAATTGATGGAACTCTGCTGGAAAGGTTTGATTCCACTTTCAATGATTGGTTTGCTGCTTGCCGCCGTCTCGAGACTCTACCCCGTGGTTGGGCAAATCCTCTCGTATGTCACGGCAGTACCCTTATTGCTATTTATTGTTTCTCGAGCGTTTGGTCTTAAACTTCCGAGTCCCAAAAAGGAGCTTGCATGAGTTTGCTCAAAGATATTTGGAGTGCAGTTTCTGGCGTGGGCAAGGGGATGGAAAAGACTTACGACGAGCAATTCCAACCCATTTTCACCGATTTGTACCCGTTTGAACTGCCCAAGCTTCCGCCCGTCAGCGTGCAATCGCTGGCACTGATTCAAAACGAGGACGGCTCTGACCGTTGCGTGTCGTGCCTGGCTTGTGAGAAAGTCTGCCCAAGCCAGGTCATCACCATCGAACGCAAACGTAACCCTGCGGGTAAAGGTTTTGTGCTCGAGCGTTTTGACATTGATCTGGTCAACTGCATGTACTGTGCTGCCTGTGTCGAATCTTGCC
>JAYTKL010000475.1:0-3196 GCA_043730305.1 Deinococcales bacterium
CTTCAAGTTTGAATTCTGGTGTGTAGGTTTTGTATTTGCCCATGTTCGCTTCCATTCTGTCTCGGAACTTGCCGTCCACAAAATCTTAGTCGTTTCATAAAGCAAAACCGCTGCCGTATGCTTGCACGGTTGAATATCGGACGGACAGGTACACGTTGCTATTCCATCAGCTCGAATCATTACCGTATACGCTCGAGGTTCGCTGCCTTGAACGTAAGCGGTTAAATGCGTGTTGGAACGCTCGAGGAGTTCAATCATATCGTCGGCAACAATTTCATGTGCTCTGGACAGGGTTTTTTGGTTAAAGAACGTCTCAAAATCTGAAACCTTTGTCGGTGGAAAAGTTTGGAATTCCATAAAATCAGTTTAGCGCGGCAGGTTGACCCGTGTGCAGATTGGTTCAACTCAATTCAATACCGCGTAAATCCGCTTGAGGCAAGTTTGAAAGGATCATGCAATGATGAGCGTCAGCAAATCTCGAGTCTGGAAGTGAAACCATGAAAGACATTCAAACCAGTGGCGCGTTGTTTCAGGCGGTGCAACTCTTAAAATTATTTCCAGATTCCAAAACCTTTGCCGATGCCGAACCTTGGGTGTCTGGTGAAAAGATTGAGGCAGAATTTCGGGCGTTGCTGCTCGAGTTTGTTCAAAGCCATTTTGACCTGCCGCAACCCTCCAATATGGTAATCCCTCCTCAACCCAATCTCGAGGCGCACATTGATGCCCTGTGGTCGCTTCTCGAGCGTCCTGCGGTAGTCCCCCATCCCGACTCGAGCCTGCTGGCATTGCCTAAGGCTTCGGTTGTTCCTGGCGGGCGTTTTCAGGAAATGTACTATTGGGACACGTACTTTTCGATGCTCGGCATTCAAATTGCTGGGCGAAAAGATTTGCTGCTTTCGCTGGTGGGGAATTTCTCGAGCATCATTGACCGTTACGGTTTTATTCCCAACGGTTGCCGCACGTACTACCTGTCGCGTTCGCAACCGCCAGTTCTGGTGCTCATGCTCGAGATGCTCGAACAAGAATTTGGAACGGATGCGATCACCCCGTTTTTGCCCGCCTTAAAACGCGAGTACGAGTTTTTCATGACCACGCGCAGCGTGAAACTTCCGAACGGTGCAAACCTCAACCGCTACTGGGATGCCAAAAATGCGCCCCGCGAGGAATCGTACCTCGAGGATGTCGAACTGATGCACGCCAACCCCGACCATTTGACGCTCGGGCGCGAACTTCGAGCCGCCGCCGAAAGTGGTTGGGATTTCTCGAGCCGCTGGTTTGGTACAGCAGGTTTGGGCAGCATTCACACCACCGACTTCGCGCCCATAGACCTCAACTGCATTTTGTACCACCTCGAGTTACAGCTTGGAATCTGGCTTCAGGATGACACTTACACCCAAGCCGCCCAAAACCGCAAAACTACCATCCTCGAGCACTGCTGGGACGAAACGCACGGCTGGTTTTTTGACTTTGACCATCAAACAGGTACTCGCAGTCAAAGCTGGACGCTGGCGGGCGTGTTCTCGTTGTACTTTAAACTTGCCACACCCGCCCAAGCCGCACGGGTCGCACAAAACCTCGAGCAGCACTTTCTCAAAGACGGTGGACTGATTACAACGCTTGTTCACGCGGGACAGCAATGGGATGCCCCGAACGGTTGGGCACCCCTGCAATGGATTGCTTGCCTCGGACTCGAGCAATACGGCTTTCACGACACTTCGCTCGAGATTGCCACGCGTTTTGTGCGAATTGCCGAGCAAGTCTGGCAACGCACGGGGCGCTTGATGGAAAAGTACAATGTTGAAGACACGCAACTCGAGGCTGGCGGAGGCGAGTACCCCGCGCAAGACGGGTTTGGCTGGACGAACGGGGTGGTTCGCGCCATGATTGAACGCTACGATTTGCGCTCGAGAGAATAATTGAAAATAACAGACTTTGACACCAGACGCGCATTGTACTAACATAAACGCCATGAATGTTTCACTGACCAAAGAACTCGAGGTTTGGGTCGAAGACCTCGTGAAAAGCGGCATGTATCAATCCTCGAGCGAAGTCATTCGGGCGGCGTTGCGCTTATTGTACAAAACCGAAACCCTGCCAGAAACGCAACTCGAGGCGATTAAAGCAGCGGTCAAACAAGGTCAAGCCGATATTTTGGCGGGTCGTTACACTGAAAATCATCCGCAATTGCTGAACGATGTCAAAAAACGCCGCTCAAAAACATGAAATTGATTTGGGCAGATCAAGCAATTGAAGACTTGGCAGATATCTGGGAATACTTGATAGACGAAGTTTCTGTGCAAATTGCAGATGCACAAGTTCTGCGCCTGCAAAAAGAAGGCGAAGAACTTCTTGTGTTTCCAACCATTGGATGCAAACGTGACGATTTGCAAAAAGGATTGCGCAGCCTCAAAACCGGGTCTTACCTGATCTTTTACCAAGTTGGCACAAAATCTGAAACCGTAGAGATTCTGCACGTTTATCACGGGCATCGTGATCTTGAAGCATTGTTCAATTGAAGCTCGAGAGAATAGAAACTGCAAACTCGAGACAGCAAGCTTTAGTTTTTTGGCATTGGTAAAAGCGCAATGTTATCGCCATTGTTACAAACAACCGCTCGAGGTAAAGTGATGAAACCCATGACTTCTCTTTTGCAATTGGCGTTGTCTTCCTTCTCGAGATTACTTGCATTCCAAACCGTGCCAGAACCATTGACCCAAGTTAACAAACTTTTGCTGTCGTCTGAAAAACGCAAAACGTAAGAACTTGGGAACTCGAGTTGGTCGTCTTCTTGATTGATTTTCTTGATCGCTAAAACCTTCGTTGTGCGAACATTAATTAACTCGAGTTCGTCTTTGAAAAGCAATGCCACTGTTTTTGCGTCTGGACTGAGTGATATTTGACTGATGCGTGATTTTCTATTTGGGAATTTGCCGATAACTTGGATAGATTTTTTCCCAAATCCGTAGTGTAGAAGTAAACCAAAAGTCTTATCTGTTTCTTTAGTGATTTCGATGTAGGTTGGTTTATTTTTAACCCATTGAATTTCTGAATCTCCCAGACTATTAAATGATTTTTTGCAACCAATTTTTTCCTTACTTACTGACGTTACGCAGGGTTTTGCAAAAACTATTTTAAACATCTACATTCTCGAGCGAACTTGACAACATCCTCAAAAACATAAAGGCTACGAACATGA
>JAYTKL010000476.1:0-3811 GCA_043730305.1 Deinococcales bacterium
GCGTCGGGCAAGCTGACCAGTGGGTTAAAGCAAATTGAAAGCAAGCCTTTGATCTCGCCGTCATGAATTGCGTTCATGATCTCCTGGGCGCTCAAACCCTTGCCTGGAATATCAGACTCTTCGCAGCCCCAGATGCTGGCAATGTACTGACGGTGCTCGAGATTGCTGATGTCGCGGTTGCCTGGCAGTTGATCGCACTTGTGTCCGTGCTCGCGTCCACCCTGACCGTTGCCCTGTCCGGTAATGGTGCTGTGCCCGCAACCAGGCTTGCCAATTTTGCCCGTCGCCAGCGCCAAGTTGGCACAACTGACCACGTTTTCGACCCCTTTGGTTTGATGCTCGAGTCCCCTGGCGTGCAGGATAAAGCCCGTTGGCGCTTGGGCGTACATTCTTGCCGCCTGACGAATTTTGTAGGCTGGAACACCGGTGATTTCGGCAGCCCATTCGGGCGTTGCGGTATCAACCGCCTGCAACACGTCCTCAAAACCAACCGTGTGATCGCGGATAAATTGCTCGTCGGTCAGGTGCTCGCGGACAATCACGTGCAACATGCTCATCAACAAAGCGCTGTCCGTACCAATTTTTAAGGGCAGGTACAAATCGGCGGTTCGTGCCATTGGCACCATGCGCGGGTCGGCGTAAATCAATTTCGCGCCCTTGTCCCTGGCACGCCAGATGTAATCGGTGGTGATTGGCGCACATTCGGCAACATTCGCCCCGATCACAAAAATCACTTTGGCATCCACGATGTCTTCCCAAGAATTGCTCGAGCGGTCAATGCCGTAAGCCTTCTTGTTGCCCGCCCCCGCCGAGACCATGCACAAACGCCCGTTGTAATCGAGGTTGGCGGTCTGCAATGCCAGCCGTGCAAACTTCCCGACCAAATAACTTTTTTCGTTCGATAAACTGACCCCCGAGAGCATGGCAAAAGCGTTCTTGCCGTATTTGGCTTGAATCTCCTGGATTTTGGCAACGGTGGTCGCCAGCGCCTGATCCCAGGTGATCCGCTCAAAGCCGCCCTCTGTGCGTCGCATCGGGTACTGCAGACGGTCTGGGTGCGAACCTTGCAGATAGCGTTTGACCCCTTTGGGACAGAGCTTGCCCTTGTTGAACGGGAAGTCTTCCCTGGGCACAAAACCCGTGACCTCATTGCCCCGCACCTTTAGGGTAATGCCGCAACCCTGTCCGCAAAAACAACAGTGCGTGTCCACCAGCTTGTCAGGCTCGAGATCGGTCTTGAAACCACCAACCGGCGTGTATTTTAAGTGAGGACCGAATTGCTCGAGCAACTCGAGATTTGACGATGGCAGTTTTGACATGGTGGTTGCTCCTTGAGACGCGGTGGCTTGGTAGGGTGCGTCCCGCGCACCATCCCTTGCAAATCGGTGCGCGGGACGCACCCTACGGCTTAAATGAATTTTTTTCCTGCCACCCTGAATTGATTGAGCGTCACAAGCTTGCGACGGCACGATGGACACAGATTCTGCCAGTTCTCAGCATCGGTCTGGCTCGAGATTCGGTAATCAAATTCAAGTTCTGGCAGTATGGTTTTCAGGTCGTCACGGTGCATCAGGCTGGTAAATTCTTGCTGGCATCTCGAGCATTTGGCTTGTTCCGTGCTCGCTCCTGCGGCTTTGTAAAACCACACGCCCAGGTTGGCGATGCGTTGAAAAATATGAAAGAATTTTCCAAACGGCAAGAACAGCAACCACAGCATCACGGTCACGGCGTGGGTGGTGGTGATCCAGTAGTAAAACTTGCCTGCCATGAACATGTTCGAGAGGGTCAACATGAGACCTGTGACGCTGACCGCAAACAACAACAAGAGCGGCATGAAGTCGTTGTCAACTCGCTGCGTGACAATTTCTGCCTGATCGCGCACGCGCCGCCCCACCGATATTGCCACGCCCGCCAAGCACAGGACAGCGGCAATATCGAGCAGGTGAAAAATAATCCAACCCACAACAGACCTGACGGCAAACGGTGCGAACTCGAGCCTGAAGCCAAACAACACCGCCACGTACTGACTCGGGTTCTCGAGCATACTTTCAAAACGAATCCAACCAAAAGTCAGTGGGAAAGTCACCAAAATTGCCAGCAGGCAACCCCAAAAAATCAGTTGGTGGGCAAGCCAGCGCTGTTTTGACCGACGACGAATAAAGCCTTGTTCGATCAATTTCTCCCAGGTTAATTTGAAGAACAACAGCACATTCTGCCGTCGTTTGCCTGGAGTCCAAAACAGTTCCCAACCCCGTACCCAGTACAGTTTGGTCGCTGGGCGTTGCAACCACACGGCGTAACGGTAAACGATGCCAAAACAGGCAAACAGGGTGCTGAAACAATAGCCTGCCAGTGCGCCATCAAAGCCGCGCAAACCTTGCGAACCAATAAACACCAGCAGCGTCAGAATCCCAGCAAAGACCAGCCCCGCGATCAAACCCGTGCGGTCAAGCGTCACATCCATCAGCGGTACGTTGACCGTGTTGGCTCGAGTCAGAGATGCTCGAACATCAGCGCTGGGGTTCACGATAAACTCCGTAACAGATTTTGCATGTTGGAAGTTTGAAGCTTGAGCATTACCAAAGCATTACGGTTTTGTATCAATCCCGTTCGAGATACCACACAACAGTCAATCCTGCGACAAGCTCGAGCAAAAACGCAGGGCGTGCAAACAGCTCACAGCTTAACCAGATTGAAATTAAAGTCTGATCTGACAACATAAGTTTTGAGGTTTCAGCGCAGTCATTTGTGTATTGACCAACAGATCATTGCGTGTCTGGATTTTACGCAAATACAATTGCTCGAGATTGGGTTTATCGCGTGTGAGATTATTTCAATTAAAATTCATGTGACCTGATTCACCTAGATTTTTTTGGTTTTACTTGTTTGGCAATCAGTGGCTCGGCGGTTCAATTTCGGCTTTTGACTCCAAAAGATAACCCTGCCTTACAACCAGGGTTTTTGCTTTTTTCAAATCACACTCGAGCTTCAAGAAACCTTAACGCGCCTCCCGTAAACTTAACTATCACGCAAAACAAACACGGAGGTTCACCACATGTTCAGAAATGCTTTTAAAACCGTCGCTCGAGTTTGGGTCGCATTGCTCGGCTTTTCCACGCTTGTTTTGGCTCAAACGGCGGGCAGTTCGAGTTTGAACGACCCCATTTTCGCCTTTATGGGCAACGGCGGTTATGACGCCCAGGATTACGATATTGCCTTGAAAATCAGTACCGACCACAAGACCGAACAGGGCGCAACCACCATGACCGCAATTGCCACCCAAGACCTGAGTAGCTTCAACCTCGATTTTGGTTCGATGACCGTGACCAGCCTGATCGTGAACGGTGACATGGCGCGTTTTGTGCAAGCCGATCCAGAGTTGACCATCACACCTGCCAAAGCCATTCTGAAGGGTGAGAAATTTAAAGTCAGCCTGACCTATGCGGGCAAACCCGGTTCGGTGGCGGTCAACACCAGCGTTTTTGGCGGGGCAAACTTTTGGATGGCGTCTCTCAATCAGTTAACCGTACTGTCCGAACCGAGCGCCATGTTCGCCTGGAGTCCAGTCAATGACCATCCAAGTGACAAAGCCACTTTTTCTTTGCGTCTCAATGCGCCCCGCAAAGAGCAAGCCATCGCCAACGGCGTGTTTGTCTCGAGGGTCGAAAACAATGACGGCACGGCAACCAGCAATTACCGCATTGACACGCCGACATCAACTTATTTTGTGGTGATGGCGGTGGGTGAATTCAAACTTAAAGATCAAGGTAAAGTTGGCAACGTTCGGGTTCGTCATTATCTTGCGTCTCAA
>JAYTKL010000477.1:0-15762 GCA_043730305.1 Deinococcales bacterium
CCAAAAGCGGTGCTGCATTACATCGCCCGAATTGAGGAACTGGTCAATTGCCCAGTCGCTATTTTTGGCACGGGTCAAGCTCGAGCCGAAACGTTTGGGCATGTCAGTTGGAGCTAAAAAGTTGTGCTGTACGCAATTTTATGACTCGAGGGTTTAACCCTCGAGTCATAATTTCCTTACAATGACAACCTGGGTTTATCTTGAGGAACGCCTTGAGCTTTCGCTTATCGAAGCTTGAACTTTTCTTAACTCGAGAACAACACTCATGAATTTTGCGCTAGGCTACGGGCATGAAAAGAATAATCTTACTGGCTGGTCTGGCACTCGTGTTCTCGTCCTGCTTTCCTGTTTACCGCACGACGCGTCCCGAACCGATAAACCCGCAACCGCAACCCATCCAACAACCGGCTCCTGTGGTTTCGGGCGGCATTACGATTTACGTTTCGGCGGGCATTCAAGTCTCGAGAATCATTGGTGATTTCCAACCGACCAAAGGCACGGGCGCAACTTACATCAATGGTGAACGTCTGGTCTTGCGTGCCGACGTTGCTTATCCTGGTTACATGACCTTGCTGATTTACAACCCGCAACAATATGACAACTCTGTGCTGACCAACATTCCAGTCCACGCAGGCTTAAACCTGATCTCTCAAGTCCCGGGTGGCGATTTGACGGTTTCACCGCCATTTGGTGTGACCCGCATCCGTGCGATTTTCACCCCGCGTCCAATCCCACAAGGTTCGTACCGTTGGGTCAGCGCACAAAGCTTGAACAACCTGACCGCGCAACTCTTGAACCCTTACGATGTCGGACAACGCGACTTCGCCGAGACGTACGTCAACGTCTCACCGTAACCTAAATTTCTCGAGTACCGTCCCGCCTTCAAGCTTGAAGGCGGGACTTTTTTGAATGGTGCTTTGAAGATGTATCAAACACTGCCAAACAGGTCAGAATAAAAACATGGATTTGATGGCTGGAAAAACCGTGCTTGTGACGGGCGCGACCAACGGAATAGGCTTTATTACCGCGTTAGAACTGGCAAAAATGGATGCAACTGTCTTGATGGTCGCTCGAGACGAAAAAAAGGGACGCGCCAAACTCGAGGAAATCCGAAAAGTTGTACCTCATGCCAAACTCGAATTGCTGCTGGCAGACCTTTCGAGCATGGCTAGCATCAGGCAACTGGCGACCAACGTCACCGCCAAATACTCGAGCTTGGATGTGCTGGTCAACAACGCGGGCGCGTTTTACAGTGACCGGCGGGTCAGCAAAGACGGTTTTGAAATGACCTTCGCACTCAATCATGTTGGGTATTTCCTGCTCACCGATTTACTGCTCGAGACACTCAAACGCGGTAAAAATGCCAGGGTTATCAGCGTCTCGAGCGGAGCGCATTTGGCGGCGAAAATCAATTTTGATGATTTGCAACTCGAGAAGAAATTCAGCGGTTGGGCGGCATACTGCACCAGCAAACTAATGAATGTCTTGTTCACCAAAGAACTGGCTCGCAGGCTGGCAGGAACCGGTGTGACCGCAAACTGTTTGCATCCTGGATTCGTCAACACCGGTTTTGCAGGAGGCTCGAGCGATTTTATGGGACGAATGCTGAATTTTATCAAAAATTTTGCCGCCATTACGCCAGAAAAAGGTGCTGAAACCATGATTTACCTGTCCTCGAGCGCGGAAGTTGCGAACGTCACGGGCGAGTATTTTGAGAAGAAAAAAATTGCCAAAGTCAACCCCATCGCGCTTGACTCGAGCATTGCCAAAAGGTTGTGGGATGTCAGCGAGAAATTGACGGCAAGCTGAGGAATCGTTTGAAGTTAGTACACGGCGTCTGTATACGTCAGTTCAATTGAATGGTGGCTCGAGTGGCTGCAAAAATCAACTGCCTGTCTGATGACTGTGTTGGAAAAAAGTGGCGAGTGCTTGCAATCGTTTTTTGGTCTCCCAAATAAAAACTTTTTTGATCAAGCGATCCAAAATAAATCCCAAGAATCGGGGTCGAGTCCTGAACTGGAATTTATAAGTGATTCTTGACTCGTTGACCGAAACTTCCTGATGCTGAATGGAAGCTGCCCAAGATTGAAAAAACGGCGGCTTGTTGACCATTTTTACCGCCGCCAACCTGGGGCGCTCAAAGGTGACATAAACGGTTTTAAGAACCAACCCACCCAGTGACGCACGACCCACGCAAACGGCTGTCACGCCTTTGCCAGCCATCACATGACCATCTTCCAAATAGGCGGCTTGCAACAAGGTATCCCATTCTAAACGCCGACCATAATCGTGCAGCAAATCAAAAACCTGCTGGCTGGAGGCTGGAATGATTGCACTGACTTCACCGTGATCCATGTCATTTCAACCTTTTTGAGCTAATTCCTCGAGCTTTGAATGTTGCGCATTACGTGGGCTTGGTGTTTCGTTTGACAGTGGCAAGGCGTAATGCCTTGCAATTGGAGCAACGTATCAGTGTCCAGGTTTTTCCTGCTCGTGTTGCAGTACGAACACCACCAGAGTCCCAAATTGAACGACTTGTATTGCAGGTTAAACAGCAAATCTGCCACGTCTGCGACTGTGTTCGCATGTCGTCTGCCAGACGTTTGGGTAGCAGAAAGGTCATCAACTTTTGAATTGCGCTCATGGTCACTCCCAAGCCAACCATTCATCTTTAGCAGCGACGGGTTTTCCCAGCATGTGCATTACGATTGAGCAGTCTCGAGTTTTTTAGCGTTTGGTCAGGGTTTCTTTACCCATTTTGGTATTGCCACAACCCGCCCAAACACCTTCCAAGGTGCTTGCTCGCAACGTATACAAACTGACCCCGCACGGCGTCCAGGTGACCGCAAAGTGCGTACCTTGCAGCACTCCCGTTCCCTTGTAGGAGCTGCCATCGTTGAGTACCCAACCCACCATATAGACTTGCCCTGTTTGACGAATCGTGGCTTTGCCCGTGTATTTGCTGCCACTCTCGTGTGAACCGGTCACATTGTACGAACCACTGATACTGGGGGTTTGCGCGGCAGCACTACCAAAAAGCAGTCCAACGACCAACGTATTCCTCAGATACTTTTTCATGGTTAAAGTGTAGCACAAGTCGCTTTTACGGTCTTTGAATGTGATCGGACGAATTACCGTTTCTGACGGGTTTTCCAAAGATTCAGCAGTCCCTCGAGCGCAATGGGTTCGTTTTGTGGGGACAGTTTGCCAGCTTGGTCTTTGTCGGACAAGCCGTGACAGGATGTGCAGACGCGCACCTCGCCAGGTTGGAAACTGAGCCAGTAACGTTCACGCACCACACCCGTTCCCGCACCGTCGGTCAGTTGCCAGGACAAGGCTCGAGTGGCTGGCACAAACGCGGCAAACGAACCGTCCGAGGCAACTTTGACGCTGTTTGGAACACCAGTATTGCTCGGGTTGTTCGAGACTGCGGCAGCATCGTGAAGTGGTTGCGCCAGCACCCGTCGTCCCGCTCGAGGATCGGTTGTGCCGCCAATGCCACGGATCAAATCGCCTTGGAAGAATTGCAGGTTGGTCACGTCATAGACTTTGTCGCCCGCTATGAAGCTCGAGGACAAGGATTTAACACCGCCCGGAACTTGCAAATTGAAGGGTTGTTGCTTGTCCAGATCGTCGCGGGTGGTGACGTTGCGCCCAACCAATAACGCCAGGTTATTTTGTTTCAAATAGGTTTTGAGCGTCTCGAGGTTGACGCCAGTTTTGTTAAACACGTTTTGCTCGGGTTGCTGTAATGGTGTGGTGGTCACGTTTGGTCGAACTCGAGCACGCAATTCGGTGGGTTGCAATTCCCAGAGTGTGCCGTCAAACTCGAGTTTGGTATCTGGATTCCACCAACTGAGTTTTTTAGTGATGCCTGCGGTCAGTGCCGTGGTGGCTTTAAAAACACTGCCTGATTTCTCGAGTTTGCGCAGTCTGAAATCGTAAACCGATTTGTTTGGCACGTACTCGCCGTGGGTTTCAAAAGTGTGCGCGGCAATCAAATCGCCGCTCGAGAGCATGACTGGATCGCGGTAATGCCCAGAATGGTTGATGCTTGGTTGCACGCCTGCCTCGAGCGCAGCTCGGGTGTCGCGGTGCGTGATGTACTGAATTGTGGCGGTCTCGGGGCTTTGGCTTGGCGGGGCGGACAATGCCACGATCTGCCCACTGCCATGCGAGTAAAATTCGGGCGCGTCAATGCCGTAATATATGCCTGGGGTGTTCGGGTTCTCTTTGATCTGCAAAAAATTCTCGATTGGATTTGGGTTGACACGTGGGTACTGCTGATAATACTCGGTGATGTTCTTCGGATCATCGTTTCGCCCGCTGCCCATGTACGAATGCAGTTCGTGGCGTCCGAGGTGGTTGATGACCTCGGATTCTGTGCCGTCCTGGTTCATCGTCCAGGGAAAGAACTGGTTGAAAGTATGAGATGGAAACACAGTTCCAGCCGAGGCTTTATCGTCTCGAGGTTCTGGATAAACCTCAACCCTCGAGTTTAAAGCTTTGGCGCTCAGGGCTTCAGATTCGTAATTGAAAGTCCCATACGTGCCAGCATCATAGATGTCGGTGTCGGCTTGTTGGTCGCGTTGCAAGTGATCCCACTGGGTGAAGAGCAAACGTCCAAAACTGTCCACGAACGGCGTGAAATCGCCGCTTGGCGCATGGTTCAATAATTTCAAATTGCCTGTTTTCGCATCAAGACTCCACAAGCCAGAAACCACGGGCGCTTCCTCGTACTCGTCGCGTTGTGGGTACAAATGAGCACTGCCGTCCCTGGGGCGATCTGTGGTGAAAATGATGCGGTCATCTGAGCCATAAATCGGTGAGACATTATTGTACGCGGGTTGATTCGGGACTTTGGTGATGACTGGCGTTTGGGATTGCTCGAGGTTCGTGATTTCATACAACTGCCAGTGCGTGACGGCTTCTTCGTATTGCTTGACCGGCGCACCAATCACCATCGAAAAAATGATTTTCTTGCCGTCCCAGTACGGGCTTGGGTCACGCACCGCAATCGCGTTCGCGCCCTGCAAACCATCCATGCCGTAACCTGCGGCTTTGGTCAGGTTTTTTAGGCTGCCGTCCGAGTAGCGAATCCACAAATCCCCACCTCGAGGCACGGATTGCATGTTTGAAAGGTGATTGCCGAACGTGCTGGCAATGGTCGTAAAATCGTCACGGATTGGGACTTGCGTGACGAACACAATACCGTTGCTGGTTTTGGAAATTGGGTTGATCGGCGCGGATTGTGCGGCGCACGCCACTACGCCAAGCAGCAGAACCACACACACTCGAGTAAAGGTCATGAAATTATATTAGGACAGGTTGCAAAAATCTAACGTTCATTCTCAAGATTTCCTGTGCTGCACGAAGTTTAAGCGAAGACAATCAACGGCAAGTAACAACTGACCACCCAATTTGGCATGTCCACCACTTCCGAAATTCTTAAATCACACGCCACACTGCACAACGCATACGCATCTTTAGGCTCGAGTTTGTACATCCGTACCAAATGGTCAATCATGGCTCGAGTGGCGTCTTTGGCGGCAAGCATCAAATCTGGGGCAACGCCTGTGGTGGCGTAATAGCCTTTTTCGTCGTGGTGTCGCGTGACTGGACCAGCCGTGCGAAATTGCGGGTTTGGCAAGTTGCGCCCCTTCTCGAGACCAAACTTGAGCACCACGTTCATTGGGCTTTCAATGGCAGTCCCGCAAACCTCGCCGTCACCTTGGGCAGCGTGGGTGTCACCAACCGAAAACAACGCACCAGGTACGTCAACTGGCAAGTACAACGTGCTGCCCGCGCTCAAATCCCGAATGTCCAGATTGCCACCCACCCGACGCGGCGGCACAACACTGTGATGCCCGACCTCGGCGGGTGCAACGCCAATAACCCCCGTGAACGGTTTGATCGGCACGCTCACCAACCCAGGCAAAAAATGCGCCACTCGAGCGTCATGTTCGGAAACAATCAAATGCGGGTCTGGGAATTCATCCGCCAACAACCCAAAGCCAGGAATCAGCGCCGTCCAACCCCAACCCGAGGTTTTAAATTCGAGCAACTCGACCACTAGGGCGTCACCCGGTTCTGCGCCCTCAATAAAAATTGGACCCGTCACAGGGTTGACATTGCCAAAATCGAGATTGATCAAATCTTGCAACCCGCTTTTGCGGTTAAACTGACCGCCACCCGCGTCCAAAATCTCAAACTCGAGCGTCGTGCCTGGGGTAATGCGGTGCGCTGGCGGCAGGGTGTTGTCCCAACCCAGATGGTGCGAGTGAATGGTTTGCCAGTGGTGGTGATGGTCGCTCATGGGATTCCTTTTTGGTTACTCGAGAGACGCGTATTTTTTCCCCTCTCATCCCCAACCCTTCTTGCCCTTACGGCAGCACCTTACGGGCTTGGGCGCTTCTCTCCTAGGAGAGAAGGGAGCTTGGTTTGATATTAAGGGACAAAATATTTTGTTCTAAACCCTCTTTCGCTGGGCGACCATGCCCGCAAGGTGCGTTTTATGGTCAAGAACGAGAGAGGGTGACGAGCCTCGGCGAGTCGGGTGAGGGCTTTCAGGTGCGCGAAGATTCATTCAATTTGCATCTACTTGGAAGCTCGAGGATACAAAGCTCGAGGTTCAATTCTAAAAAATGACTGTGATTGAGGGCGCAATGCCTTGCGCTACGATTTATTTAACGCTTAAACGTTCATAGGCAATGTTATGAATCGGATCAATGAAATCTGTGGCTTCACCAACCAGTTTTTCGCTGTGCATGGTGTAACGCACTTCGTTGAACATCGGAACCCAAACGCTTTGATCCATCAGTTTCTGGTAAATCTTTTTGTACGCCGCTAGCCTCTTGCTGCGCATTTCTGGGGCGGTCATCTGGTCGGCTTTTGATGCGGCAGCGTCCAGGGTTTTGTCGCAGACGAATGTCCAGTTCCAACCGCCTTGGACGGCACTGCGGCAGCTTAAGATTGGCCAGTAAAAATCGCTTGGGTCTGGGTAATCTTGCGTCCATGCCATGCCACCTGACCACACCAAGGGCGCGGTTTTGGGTGTGCCTGCGGCTTGGATCACGGTGCTGGCGGCTTGGGATTTCAGTTCGATCTTGATGCCCACGGCGGCGAGGTCTTGTTGGATACTTTGCGCGATGCGTGGGTTCGGGTCGGTGGAGTTGGTGTAGAGGGTGCTCGAGAAACCTTTGGCAAGACCTGCGGCTTTCAGTAAGGCTTTGGCTTTTTCTGGGTTGTAACCATAACCCTTGTAGCTCGAGTCAAAACCTGGCATTTTGGGTGGCAAGATTTGGTTGGCGATAAGCCCGCGTCCGTTAATAATTTTTAAGACTTTTTTCTTGTCAATGGCGTATTGAAGGGCTTGACGCACACGCAGGTCAGTGAATGGTTTAATGTTTTGGTTGATGGAAACATAAGTCGTGTTGACCAGTGGTGTGCTGACGATCAGGCTTTTGAGTTTGGGATCGCTTTGGGCTTGCAAGAAATTTGCGGGTGCGATGCCATCCCCGAGCAAATCGACTTCGCCGCGTTGCAATGCCAAATATGCCACGCTGGGGTCTTGCCCGACTTTGATGTTGACCGTCTCGAGCTTGGGCAGAGATTGAATGAAGTAATTCGGATTGCGTTTGAACGTCAGTTCTTGCCCTGTCGTCCAAGACTCGAGCGTGAACGGTCCGCTGCCGACGGGTTTACGACCCCAGTCTTCGCCAGCTTTGATGACTTCCTCTTTGGGGACAATGAAGGCGAAATTGGTGGCGAGCACGTTCAGGAAAGCCGCGTTGGGTTGGGAGAGGGTGACTTTGACCGAGTTGGCATTGATGACTTTGACGCCGCTCAAATCTTTGCTTTTGCCGCTCGAGAAGGCATCTGAACCTGCAATGTCCAAAAAGAATCCTGCGCCTGGACTTTTGGTTTTCGGGTCAAGCACGCGCTCGAGGGTATATTTGATGTCATTTGCGTTCAACTCGCGTCCGTTGGTGAATTTGATGCCTTTGCGAATCAGGAACGTGTACGATTTACCGCCGTCACCGACTTTGGGCATGGCTGCCGCGATTCGAGGCTCGAGGTCGGTTGTGCCTGGTTTGTAATCCAAGAGCGCATCGAAGACCATTTTGATGGCGGGCCAGTTCTGCCAGTCGTAACCCACTTGCGGGTCGAGCGTGGCGATGTCGTCCTTGTAGGCAATGACCATGCCACCGCTGGCGGGGGATTGTGCCAGGGCGAGGGTTGCCGCGACAACCGTGACGCCCAGACCAACCAATGCTCGAGAGACGGACTTTGAAACCCTGTTCTTTGAAACCCTGTTCATACGAACCTCCTGTGAATCACTTCGGCAAATTTTTGCGAATCAAACGAATCTGTCCTCGGTGGTTGATCTCGTCTTCAAAAACATGAAACCAACAAAAGTAATTGTTGGCTGGTTCGCCACCCCAGAATGGAAACTTGAGGTGCAACCAGTCATCGTCACGTTTGGCAAATTCTTCAAAGGTTTTTTGACGGACGTTATCCAGTTGGGTCAGGTAATGCTCGAGTGGCTTGCCTGAGATTTCTTTGATTCGTTCGCCAAGGTCCAAACCTGCGCCCCAACGGGCAAATTCGGCTTCGTTCAAATCACGATTCTCGAAGGTTTGAAACTGGTACGCGACCTCGACGGCGGCGAAATGCTCGAGCAGCGCCGCAATCGAATTGCCGAAACCTGCGGGCACAGTGTCAAGTTGTTCAATGCTTAAATCCCTGACCGCATGTAAGGTTGTTTCTCGAGCGTAATTCATCATCGAGACAAGTCGTGCGATGTGTGGCGTAAAACCTGCAATGTCTTTGACCAGGTAAATCGCGTTCATAGTTCCCCCTTAACCGTATCGTACTCGAGGATCAGCCAGCGGGTATGCCAGGTCGGCTAGTAAGTTGCCAATCACGATCATGACCGCGCCGAGTTGCACCACGCCCAAAATCACGGGAATGTCCACGACCCGAATGGCATCCCAGACAAGTTTGCCGACGCCAGCCCAGCCGAACACGCTTTCGACCACGACCGCGCCGCCCATGAACACGCCAATGTCAGAACCGATCATGCCGATCACGGGCAGCAGGGCGTTTCTAAGGGCGTGGTTGGTGATGACCACTGATCGCAGCACCCCTTTGGCGGTGGCGGTGCGCACGTAATCTTGCCCGAGCACCTCGAGCATTTCCGAGCGCACGACCCTGGCGTACCAACCCGCGCCACTGATGCCCAGCGTCAAGGCGGGCAGCACGATGTGTGCCAGTGTGCCGAAACCGCCCAGTGGAAAAATTGGAAATTTGAAGGCGAAAACGTACAACAAACTCAAACCCAGCACAAATTGCGGCAAGCTGACGCCAGCGAACGAGAGCATCATTAAGCTGCGATCCAAGAAACTTCCTGGTCTCAGTGCCGCCAGAATGCCCGCAGACACACCGAGCAGCAATTCAAACAAGATTCCTGCCAGCATCAACTCGAGGGTCGCTGGAAGCCTCGAGAGTAAAAGCTCGGTGACGTTGACGCTTTGCTTGTAAGAACGCCCGAGGTCGCCGCGCAAAACCTTGCCCAGGTAAATCACAAATTGCTCGAGAATGGGTTTGTCCAAGCCCAACTCGTGCCTGATGTTGTTGACGGTTTGCACGCTGGCACTTGGACCGGCAACCATGCGTGCGGGGTCGGCGGGCAACAAGATTGCCAGTCCAAACGTCAAAACACTAACGGCAAGCAGCACCAGAATACCTTGAAAGATTCGCTCGAGCAGCAATCGCATTTTAGAATCCCGTCCGTTTCGCACTCGGGTCGATGGCTTCGCGCAAGCCCTCGCCGAGCAGGTTAAATGACAGCGCGGTCAGTAAAATCATGATGCCTGGGAATGCCACCAACCAAGGCGCGGACGTGAAATAACTTTGGCTCTCGTTGATGATGCCGCCCCAACTTGGCGTGGGTGGTTGCACGCCAACGCCCAGAAACGAAAGTGTCGCCTCGAGCATGACGCTGGTGCTGATCCCCAGTGTTCCCCAAACGACTGCGGTCGGCAGCAATCCTGGCAGCACGTGACGAAGTAAGACTCGCGTTTGACTTGCACCCAAACTTTCGGCTGCGGTGACGTACTCTCGAGATTTCAAACCCAAGACCTGCCCGTAAACCACCCTGGCAAGGCTGACCCAATTCAGTAACGCAATCACCAGTGCGACAATCCATAAACTCGGTTTGAGGATGGCGGTCAGGGCAATGGCGAGCAGCAAGACCGGAAACGCGGTCATCAGGTCGGTGAAACGCATCAATAACGTGCCGACAATTCCGCCGACAAAACCCGCGATCAGACCGACAAACACGCCGATCAAAACCGCCGCACCGTTCGCCAGCACCCCAATCAGCAGTGACACTCGAGCGCCGTAAACAATCCTCGAGAACAAATCGCGCCCCAGCAAATCTGTGCCAAACCAGAAGCTCGAGTTTGGCGGCATGGGTGCGCCCATGTCGCTCAAGCCTTCAGGGAAATTTAGATCAGGATTTTTGGGAGCAAGTTGCGGCGCGAAAATTGCCATCAGAAATAAAACAACCACTGTTACAAGTGCAAGCATCA
The DNA here is from genome assembly GCA_043730305.1 of Deinococcales bacterium. Classification (GTDB taxonomy): domain Bacteria; phylum Deinococcota; class Deinococci; order Deinococcales; family JAAFIG01; genus JANXTZ01. The sequence continues at coordinate 10,596 of JAYTKL010000477.1, forward strand.
CCAGAGGGTCGCGCCAGAATCGTTTCCAACGTGGGGTTAAGCCTCGAGTTTGTACTTGCGGCAAGCCCGTGTCAGTCATTCGCTCGAGCCTACCAGGAAATAAGGCTTGAGGTTTGAAGTTGGAAATCAGTTCAACTCTGGTTTGAATAGCCGAGCAATACACAAAGATAACAATGCTCGAGATTGGCACGTTCCTGATGCAAACCGAAACCGAACTGGTCTTGAAAAGTCGTCGGGTTGTGCCTTCAAAATTGCTCGAGGCTGGGTTTGAGTTTAACTATCCTGACTGGCACGAGGCGGCAACAGATTTGTTAAAACGCTGGTGGGCAATGTCGGCAAAACCTTAACGCTCGAGAATCATAAAAGTACATTTTGAAACTTGCAGTCGAATTTGTTCAGAACAGCTTAAAACCGTACTTGTGACCAACTCGTGACCAAAAAGGGTCTAAGATGATTTTGTAGGCAGCGCTACCAACTTCTTTTTCCCAGGTTTTGCGGTTCATCAATTTGGTTCAACTTCGAGATTTGACCTTCTCGAGGGGTGATTGTTGCTGACACGATTCACTTCGAGCCACACGGAGGGCACCCTGATGTTCAATCTTGAAAGTCTGACGCAATCGGGCATGAACGAATCGATGATGAATCACTTTGTTGGTTCGGTCGATTTGACCGGTGCAGAACTCGAGTTTGCGGGGTGTTGCCTGAACGTGATGAGCGGAAAACTTGGGCATTTTGACCCCAAACGCCGTCAGGTCAGCGGCAGCCTGAGCATCGTTAGCGGTATCAAACCAAGCTTGCTCTCGAGCCTGGTCAGGATTCACTGGCGAAATCAAGAATTTGAGGTCATCATGATTTCACTCAAAGAAACCACCATTCAAAACGAGTTGACCCTCAAATTTGTGGCACGCGTGCTTTCAAACCAAGCAAGCGTTGGGGTTTAAAAGTAAGCTCGAGAAGTCTTGATCCTTCAAACCAAGCTCGAGTTTGGATCGTTTGACCTTTCATTTCGTTCATGGGTTTGGGCAAAACAGATCAATGACGTGCAGTGCGTAAAATCAACACATTTTAAATACCCAAGTCTCCAGTTTGATCATTGGGGACTTGTGAAGCCCAAGCCTGAGAATGCACAATGGGGTTGTGCTTGAACCTGCGACCAGTTTAAGGCTTCGACTTTCGGGCGCTTGTGTGCTTGAACAATCTGGGCGACTCGAGACCTTGGGGCGGCGTTCTTTGGCGCTCCTGGCGTACTTGGCGCTCGAGGGGGTGACGCCGCGATCCAGGCTGGCGGGTTTATTGTGGGCGGAGGTCGGTGAGGATCGCGCCAGAGCCAATTTGCGTCAAGAAATTTACCGCGTCAATCAGGTTGGGGCGCTGATCGAAAATGACCGATTTAACGTTTGGCTGGCAAAAAACGTGGAATCAGACTTGGCGCAATTTGACGAATCCTTGGGTGAATTTGCCCAAGGTTTAGAAATTGACGACGCGCCAGACATCATGGACTGGTTGTACGCGCAACGCGAAAGTTTATCTGAACAGCGCCGCGCCAATTTAGAGGGTCAATTGCGGCAATTCGAGAATGCTGGCTCAAACCGTCAGGCGGCAGTCGTGGCTCGAAAGTTGGTGGCGCTCGAGCCACTCTCAGAGGCGGCGCACGTACGAATGCTGCGTTGCCTGTACTTGAGCGATGATCGGGCGGGGGTCAGAACGGGAATCCTCGAGTTGCGACGTTTATTAAATGAAGAATTGGGCGTCGAACCGCTGCCCGAAACGACGGCGATGCTCGAATCTTTAGAGGCGGGGCAATTGCAGCCAGGGATGCCCAGCAAACGCCCCAGCATTCCTTTAAATGTCTTGCGTCCACCGAGGTTGGCAGGGGTCAAGGCACTCAGGGCGCTGGTGCAGGGACTCGAGCGTGGCAAAGCTGTATTCGTTGAGGGCGAGGCTGGCGCGGGCAAGTCAAGGTTGCTGCACGACCTTGCCGCCTCGCGCAGCGCCCTGGGCGGGCATGTGCTCGAGATTCGTGCCAGAGAATCCGATCAGAGTTTGGCGTTTGCGCCCTTGACTGCGGCGTTACGCGAGTTGTGGGAAGCCGGTTTTCGAGCCGAAGTCGAACCGATCTGGCAACTCGAGGTCTCGCGCCTCCTGCCAGAATTGCGCCCCAACAGCAACCTCGAGGGACTGCTACCGTTTGAAGTCCCCCAAGAAGCCAAAGCCCGTTTTCTGGAAGGTTTGACGCGTTACGTGCTGGCATTTACCAGCGGTGGCGGCTTGGTGATTCTGGACGATTTGCACTGGGCAGACAACGCCACGCTCGAGTTTCTGGCGTATGCTGCGCCGCGCATTTTGAACGAACAGGTCGGGGTTTTGGGCAGTTACCGCCCGTTCGAGGTCAACGCCAACCTGCAAGCTTTGATTGGGCAGCTCGAGCGTGAAGGTCTGGCGGTCAGGCAAACACTCGAGGCGTTAAAACTGCCCGAAGTGCGCGAGTTGCTGTTTGGCATTGATCCCAAAGCCGCCAACCTTGGCGAACCAATGCACGCCGCGACCGGTGGCAACCCGTTGTTTGTGGTCGAAACCCTGAAATACTTGCTCGAGACTGGACAACTGGACGCCAACTTTCAACTTTCAGGGCAGCTTCGTCCACCCGAACGAATTGGAGCGCTCTTAAAAAACCGTCTCGAACGGCTGGACAACGACACACGCCGCGTGCTGGCATGTCTGGCGGTGGCGGGCGCAGATTTTAGCGCCAGCCTTGCCGGCACGGTACTCGAGCTACCAGAATTGCGAATTGCAGAGGGTTTGGGCGAAGCCGAAGGGGCGCAGGTGATCACCCCAGACTCGAGTTTCACCCACGATCTGTTGCGCACCACCACCCTCGAGTTGACCCCAGGCAGCGTGCGTCAAACCTTGCACCGTCTGGTGGCGCAAGAACTCGAGTTGCGCCAAGCCGCCCCGAGCCGCATTGCCGCGCATTTGCTGCAAGCGGGACAGAACAAGGATGCCGTGGTGTGGTTGATCGCCGCCAGCGAGATTGACCTCGAGACATTCCAACCACAAACCGCACTGGAACGCCTGGATTTGGCATTGACGCAAACCCTCAGCCCCAATCTCGAGGTTCAAGTTCGTACCCTTCGGGCGCGGGCGTTGACTGGCGTCAGGCGTGCCACCGAGGCAGAAATCCAAGCCAACCTGGCGCTGGGTCTTGCCAAAAAACTGGCACGACCCGACCTTGAAAGACGAGCAAACCTGGCATTGTCTGGCGCGTTGATCGAACTGGCACGCCCCTTAGAGGCTGCCAAAATCACGCGTTTAGCCATGCAAGATTTAACCCAAAGCACCGAATTTGTCGCCCATGAACAACTTGGTTTTAGTTTGATGATGCTGGGCGATTTTGAAGCCGCCAGCCTCGAATTCACGGCTGCCAGCCCCGAAAGTACCGACGCGCTGTTTGGACGCGCCATCACCGCCTGGCACACCGGCGATTTCTCACAGATGCTCGAGTTGGCACACAGCGTTCAACACAGCGTTCAACACCGAGAACTGCCCGATTTCAAACGCGCTAGGTTTCTCAACCTCGAGGGAATCGGGCTTTGGACTTTGGGACGTTTTCATGAAGCCGAACAAAAATACAACCAAGCTATTGAACTGTGCGAAAACCATCAACCCTTGCAAGCCGTTGCCATTTACCTTTCCAGAAGCAGTCTGCACATCAGCATGGGTGAACTGAATAAATCCATCAAAGACATTGATCTGGCAGTCAAACTCGAGGAATTGGCGGGCAACACCAACAACCTTGCCGACGCGATCCATCAAAAAGCCTGCATTCATTACCTGTGCGGCGATTACATTAGCGCTTTAACACTGATTGATAATGCGATTGAACGTTGGTTTGAACCTGGCGCGAAAGCCTACACGACCGCCACCAAAGCCGTGATTCAAAGTGCCCTGAATCAAAATCCAGAAGCGACCGCAAGTTCGGCACTCGAGATGGCACGAGAATCACATCACACCTTTGCCCTGGCGCTGACCCTGCGGGCTTGTGCCGAGGTCGCCCTGTACCTTGGTCAACCAACACTGGCACTGCAACACGCCAGCGAACTCAAAACCCTGGCAAGGCAACACGGAATGCTCGAGCAACTCAGTTACGCCCACCTTTACAGCGCCCTGGCAGGCGAGACAAAATACTTTAACGCCGCGTTGGAACTCTCGATCTTACTGCCCAACCTCGAGATCACCTGGCGAGCCGCGCAAGGCATTGGTGACACCAAACTGGCGATTCGTACCCTGGAAAGTGTTTTTGTCAACACACCCGAAGACCTGCGCCCTTTTTGGCAGGTCAGCAAACCCGGGATCGCCTATAAAACCCTGTCTGGACGTGAAAAACCAGGTTTTTGACGATGCTGTGACGCTACTTGTGGCAAGCTAAACTCATGGATTCTGCCACCACCACTCGAGCCTCATACCTTGTTCGCGTCTGGTGGGAACCCAGACCGCAAGGGCAAGTCTGGCGTGCCAGCGTGACCGACCTGTCCACCGGCGAACGCAAGTATTTTGCCACGCCCGAACGCCTTGCCAGACACCTCGAGAAACGATCTGTGATGGACGGCATGTAAAAACGGGTACAAAAAAGACGAGCACAAAAAAGACGAGCACAGCGCCCGTCTTTTTTTGAGGCTCGAGAACTTACGGTGCAGGATTAGCAAATGCGTGCGTAAATGGCAGGCTGAGTGCCACACCATCAAGTTTGAAACTGACAGAACCAGCCGCATTTTTCGTTCCAGTTGTACGGCTTGGGAGTGTCACTTGAAAACAACCTACGCCATCATTTGGAACAACAGAATCGCAAGTCACAACCGAAATCAAACCCACTCGGGGTGAAACAACACCCACTCCACTATAAGTAAGACCGACAAGTGTTTCATCGGCAATACTTGCTTTCTTAACGGCATAAACTTGACCACTTGAGCCTTGGGCTGTAAATCGCAATTTGAAAATCGTTTCATCCACACCTTCATTGCCCACGAGTGCCACCGAAGCAGGAACAATTGGCGCAGGCGGAAAACAGCTCATTACTGACGTTACGCAGGGTTTTGCAAAAACTATTTTAAACATCTACATTCTCGAGCGAACTTGACAACATCCTCAAAAACATAAAGGCTACGAACAT
>JAYTKL010000478.1:0-3136 GCA_043730305.1 Deinococcales bacterium
CGAGGGTGAAGTCATGGTCAAACTTGACCACCCGAACATTCCCAAGCTCTTGTACCTCGAGCCTGGCATGGTGGTGCGCGAATGGGTTGAAGGTCGCACCCTTTACTTTCACCTCGAGGAGGATCGAAAGATCGACATGCCACGCGTCTTGCACATTGCCAGGGGCGTGCTGGCAGCCGTCAATCATGCGCATTCTCGGGGGGTGATTCATCTGGATTTAAAACCTGGCAACATTCTGCTCGAGGATTGGGACCGGGTGCGGGTGATCGATTTTGGTTGCGCCAAAGATTTGACTTTGGAGAGCATCACCCACGTTGGCGCTCGGCTCGGCACACCCAATTACATGGCGCCCGAGCAATTTAAGGGCACACGTCACGACGTGCGCAGCGACGTTTACAGCATTGGCGCGATCATTTACGAGATGAGCGTTGGTCAACTGCCATTTTCGGATGCTTTCGCCTGGCTGGCGGGGCGCGGCAAACCGCCCACCATCTGGTCAGAATATCCTGAGTTAAATCAAATTTTGCAAAAAGCCATTCAACGTGTTCCAGAGTCTCGGTTTCAAAGTGCGCTCGAGATGTTGATTGCGCTCGAGCAACTCGAGGCATGAGAAGCGCTGGTGTTTGATAAGCTGCTTGTATGTTTTCAGAGCCTGAACGCGCCAAAATGTTGCAACTCAAATTTGTTGGCAACACCGTGATTGACAGGTTACAACAACTTGGTTTTTCGAGTTTGGAACAATTGCAGGGCGCAGATGCCAGCGCGGTAACGCTCGAGATTTCCAAAATGATTGGTTCGACGTGCTGGCACAACAGCCCCCAAGCCCGAAATGCGATTGAGGGCATTGTGAATTTGGCGAATGAACCAAAAAGTTAAATTGTTTGGTACTCGGGGTTTACTCGCCGCCGCATGGCGCAAGGTTTGGCATAAACCACCCAAGGTTTGTTATGCTCATCTCCCAAACTAACGTTCAATTCTCGAGTCTGCCTCGAGAAGAAAGCTCGAGGTTTTTATGGCACGGGTTTCCAAGTATTACGACGTACTGCGCGACGAACATGGCGAACGATTTCTCGAGGTGGCGGTCACGGGCTTTCCACTCTTGCGACTGCCCTTAATGAACAAATCCACGGCATTCACCCGCAGTGAACGCGAGTTGCTCGAGCTTGATGGCTTATTGCCGCCGCATGTCAGCACGATAGAAGAACAAAAAGAACGTTCGTATCAACGTTACCGCTTGCAAAACAACGCCCTGGAAAAGCATATTTACCTGCGCAATTTGCAAGACCGCAACGAGGTTTTGTTCTTTGCGCTGGTCGAAGATCACTTGGAGGAAATGTTGCCGATTTTGTACACGCCCACCGTGGGCGATGCGGTCAAATTGTTCAGCCACATTTACCGATTCCCAAGGGGCTTGAGCATTTCCACCGACAACCTCGAGCATTCAGATCAAGCCCTGTCTAACGTGCCGCTCGAGGATGTGCGTATGATTGTTGCCACCGACTCGAGCGCGATTTTGGGCATTGGCGATCAGGGTTTTGGCGGCATGGCGATCAGCATTGGCAAACTGAGTATTTACACTGTGGCTGGCGGTGTTGGTCCCGACAAGACGCTGCCGGTCGGTTTGGATGTCGGCACTGACCGCCAGGATTTAATCAATGACCCGCTCTATCTGGGTGTCAGGCACAAGCGTTTGACTGGCGAGGCTTACGATAAATTCATTGACACGTTTGTTGAATCGGTCACGGCGCGTTATCCCAAAGCCATCATTCAATGGGAGGACTTTTCCAAAGACACCGCCTTCCGTGTGCTCGAGCGGTATCGCAAACTTGTGCCAAGTTTCAACGACGACATTCAAGGTACAGGCGCGGTCACGTTGGCGGGTGTATTGAACGCTTTAAAACTGAAAAAAGAGCGTCTCGAGGATCAGACCGTGGTGATTCACGGGGCTGGCGCTGGCGGCATTGGCGTGGCGTGGGCAATGCGTCAAGGCATGATGCGGGCGGGTTTGAGCGCCACGCAAGCCCACGACCGCGTGCTGGTGCTTGATTCCAAAGGCTTGTTACTTACAGATCGCAGCATGGAAGAATACAAGCATGGCTACCGTCAAACCCTCGAGCGTGTTGCAGGATGGACGGTAACGGGCGCAGCGCCAAGTTTGCTCGAAACAATCCAACATTCAAAAGCCACAGTCTTACTGGGGCTTTCAGGGCAAGGTGGGGTGTTTACCGAACCTGTGGTCAAAGCGATGCTCGAGAATACAAACCGTCCGATTATTTTTCCACTCTCAAACCCGACCGCCAACACCGAAGTCCTGCCCGAAGACGCCCTGCGTTGGACGAACGGCGCGGCAATTGTTGCCACGGGCAGCCCGTTTGAGGATGTGATCTTGAACGGTAAAACCTACCCGATTGGGCAAGGCAACAACGCCTTCATCTTCCCAGGTCTTGGTTTCGGCGCGGTGCTGGCTCGAGCCAGAGAAATTACTGACAACATGGTGCTCGAGGCGGCGTACACCCTGGCACAAGAAACCCCGCAAAGTTCACTCGATGTTGGGCGCGTTTACCCCAGAATTGCAGGCTTGCGCGAGGTCAGCATCAAGGTCGCATCTCGAGTCATGCAAAAAGCCCTTGAGGACGGTGTGGCTGCCGAGTACCGCATTCGGGGTCTGGATTTGGCGGCACTCGAGGCGTTCGCCCGAACACGGTTCTGGCATCCAAAATACTTACCATTTCGCAAACGCGCCTAAAAAAAATTTCCAATTCCTTCAAAAGAGCATGTTCATGACACGCTCTTTTTTTTAGACAAACTGGAGTGTTAGCTCGTATTTTAGACACTCGAAATTAAACCAAAGCTCGAGCCTTGAAAAGTCAAAGCTCGAAATTCATATCCCAGAATCAATACCGCAAATCCACATCTCGAGAAAACGTGAATCCCGTACTTGACGGCAGGTTTTTACGGGATTAAATTGAGAACCATTCTCAGTTAGACCCTGGAGGTTCTTAGAGATGTGGATTTCAACCAAAGCCCAATACGGTTTACGCGCCCTGGTCGAAATTGCGGCTGCGGGCGGCGAGGCGATGGCGTTAAAGCACGTTGCCGAAAAGCAAGACATTTCTCAGCATTACCTCGAGCAAAT
>JAYTKL010000479.1:0-5473 GCA_043730305.1 Deinococcales bacterium
AGCACAAAGCTTGCGGCAAAATTTGTTTTGTAACCCGTGCCGTCTTTACCACCACGCAAAATCACATGCCCGTCAGGATTGCCGTTGGTTTGCACCACGCTTGCCAAACCCTCAGAATTGATGCCCAGAAAAACTTGTGGGTTGCTCGAGGCGACAATCGCGTCCACGGCGACCTGGGCGTTGCCTTCGGTGCTGTTCTTGAAGCCAATCGCCATTGACAAGCCACTTGCCATCGTGCGGTGCGTTTGCGATTCGGTGGTTCGTGCGCCAATCGCGCCCCAAGCCACAAGGTCAGACATAAATTGCGGCGCGAACGGGTCAAGCATTTCTGTGGCAACACCCAACCCGAGTTCGTTGACTTTAATCATCAAATCACGGGTCTGCTTTAAACCTTCCAGAAAATCATTGGTGAAATTCATTTCGGGGTCGTTCATGAAACCGCGCCAACCGACTGTGGTACGTGGTTTGTCCACGTAAACCCGCATCAAAATCAGCAACTTGTCCTCGTACTTTTTTGCCAATGCCGCCAGTTTCTCGGCGTACTCGAGCGTCTGGTGCGCGTCGTGCACCGAACATGGACCCGCAATCACCACAAGGCGCGAATCGGTTTTGCGAATGATGTTCCGCACGCCAGCCCGAGCCTGTTCCACGGTTACTCGAGCGGCTTCAGAGGTTGGAAGCAAGGCTTTGATCTCGCCAGGGGTTGGCAACGGCGTGAAACTACTGACGTTAATATTCTCGAGTGGCATGGTGTTCTCCTTTTGAATCCAAAAAAAATCCCAGCAAGGCTGGGCGGGTTTGACAAACTACAATCAACGCCTGCCCGGTGGGAAACCGAACCAATACGCATAAAAATAGCTCGAAGTAATTTGCACGTGTACAGGGTGACATGACAGACAAAACTTGTCAACCCTGAAACTCGAGCCATAAAAAATGGCGAGGATTTTCACCTCGCCATTCAAAATCAAAACTTATTCCTGCGCTTCAATACGGTTAAAGCCTTTTGGCGCTCCAACCTTATCCGCAATCACGTTCTCGAGGTACTTCACCACGTTTTTTAACGGCACACGGTTCAGCACATCCTCGAGAAACGCCGTGACCAACATTTTCTCGGCTATCGGCTTTGGAATGCCCCTCGAGCGCAAGTAAAAGAGTTCCTGCGCGTCCACAGGACCCGTGGTGCTGCCGTGCGAGCAACGCACATCATTCGCGTTAATCTCGAGTTGCGGCACACTGTCGGTTCTGGCATCGTCGGAAAGCAGGAGCGTGCGGTTTTTCTGGTACGCATCGGTTTTCTGAGCGTTCAATTCAACTTTGATCAAGCCCGAAAACACGCCTCGAGCCTTGTCCGTCAGTACACCTTTAAACAGCAAATCCGAGTGCGCTCGAGGTTTGAGGTGATGCTGCAAGGTGTAATGGTCAAAGTGCTGGTCTTTGTCGGCAAAGTACACCGCCAGCATCTCCGAATTGGAGTTTTCGGACAGCGCCGTTTGCACTTCTGATCGGCTGAGGGTCGCGCCCATCGTCACGTACAAACTGTTCAATGTCGCATCACGCTCGAGGTTCGATTTGATGCGTTGAATGTGCGTGAAACCACGACCCCAATTTTGAATCGCCACGTAACGCAAATTCGCGCCTTTGCCCAGGAACAATTCGACCACACCAAAATTCGCGGCTTTCAAATCAGGGCTGTCCTGCTCGTCAATGTAGGTCACTTTCGCATTGTCCTCGAGCACCACCAACGTCCGCGAAGCCGTAAACGTTCCCTCCTGGTCGAGGTAACGGAAACCACCGAGTGGCAACTCGAGTTCGACATTTCTGGGCACGTACAAGAAAAAACCGTTGTCCCAAAGCGCGGCATTCAGCGCCGTGAACTTGTCCTCGTCCAAATCAGGAATCGCCTCGTAACGCTCGAGCGCCTGCGCGGTTGGGGCTGGGTACGCCGCACCCACGACGCTGTACAAATACTTTTGCACCAATTCTGGGTGCTCAACCACAGCCGTTTTCAAATCCGTGAAAATAACGCCTTTCGCTTCGAGTTCCGCAGGCACATCCTTAAAAATCACGCTCGAGCCAGAAAGCACAATTCGACCCGCCGCGTCCGTAGAGGAGAGGCGATCCCGAATTTTTGCAGGCAGTTCGTCAAGGCTCGAGACTGCTGGCATGGGTTGGGCAGGACTGAAATTCTCGGGTTTGAAACGACGTAGGTTGGTGTACTTCCATGATTCCACAGCCGTTGTGGGCACTTTGCGGTCATGGTAAATCTCGAGGGCGGAGATGCGGGATTTCTCGAGCCATGCGGGTTCGTTGAGGCTCGAGATGGTGAAGGGTGATTGGGTTAATTGGGTCATGGTTGATTAACTCCTGGAAGATTGTTTTGGTTTTCAGGTTCTTTAAGTTTAAATCTAAAAAATGTAAGGTCTGACTTTGGATTTTTGAGTTTGAGTTCTTTTCGCAGATTCGTGCGGAGTAAAGTTAATAACTCAGTTAAATCAGCACTTCCCTGATTAGAAAATGTATTCATGAACTTTAGGGCTAATTCAACTTCTTGAGGTTGTCCAAATAATTGAATATCCGCTAAAGCACTTTCCATTTCATTTTTATTAAGTTTATCAATGTGAAGATTTCTTTCGAGTTTCTGAAATGCATCAATAAGATATTTTGTTTTTAGGTCACGTATTTTATTTTTTCGATCTCGATCCATTGAAAAGAAGTGAACAAAAATCCAACTTAATATAGCTATGGAACTTGGAATTGCAATTTTTAGAATTTCATCCATAGTTTCCTTCAGTTTCTGGGATTTACTTATTACTTTCTCGAGCTTTTCTTGACTTGCTTTAACCCAATTCTCGAGATTACGCAAACCTAAGTTGCGTTGCGACTTCTTAAGTAGATAAAGTTTCATCATTTGAAATTTCGGTTAATCCTTCTTGAATTGCATTGGCTTCTTCGGCGCTTAATTCTTCGGTTTCTTCTGGATGCACCCCAAGCAAAGCGTTGTATTCCTCGAGTGGTACAAAAACAAAAGTTTGACCTGTTTCATCAGTTATTTGTTGATGCGCTGCGATCATGTTTGTTTCCTTCAAACCAATTCTCGAGATTATGAAAATTCGAGTTACGCGCTATTTTTTATAAACTTTATTTCGATGATCTACAGTTATAAGCGTCAACACTTGATTCTCGTTATCAACATTAAACACAATTCGATAATTCCCAACTCGAGTTCTGTACGAATCTTGATCTGTGAGTTTGATAACACCATGTTTCAAAGGATTTTCAAGTAGCTCTGCAATTTCTTCCAAGATTCGTTGCTGAATTTCAAGGGGTAAACTTTCAATGTCTTTGAGTACGCGTTTCTTCAATTCTAGGATATACGCCATTATTGATGACCCAATTGCTTTTTAAGTTCATCTAATGACATCCGAACAGTTTCATCATTGCGTCGTTCGGCAATAACTTCACGATGCCAAGCCTCCTCAAGCAATTCGTCATCTTCCTCGAGAATACTGTTGACACGCTCGAGAGTCGCTTCTGAAGCGTACTGAATTTTCTGTTGAACTTCTTCACGTAAAGTCATCACAACCTCCTGTATTTTCTCGAGATTACGCAAATTCGTGTTCTGTCGTCCTCCCTGGTGTTGGGTCTTGTGCAACCAAAGCCCGTACCAAAGACTCGAGACGCAATGCAACGGCGATACTGTGCGCTCGCATTTCCTCGCCATCTGGTAAGTGATGAATGTGGGTTGGAACGCCTGTAATCGTGACATGAACCCCTTCTCGAGAATCAATCTCGAAATTTGTTTTGATTTCACCTAAAATATTTCTCATGGCATTTTTCTCGAGTTTAACTTCTTTCAATTCAACTTTCAGATTTGGTTCAATCCAGCCCATTCAAGAAGTTTATTCGACATCACTCGAGTTTCAATTTTCATTTTGTTACTTTTCTCGAGCGTATTCCAAGTGTCATTCCAATGCCGATTCCATTGTGCAAGTTGGCGTTGCATTTCAATTAGTTCTGTTTGAATTTCGAGATTCACTTCTAAAGCCGTCCATTCAATAAACCACATGGCTTCTCGAGCAAAACCTTTTGTACCTTCTTGGTTTTGATGCTGTTCGAGTGAGTCTGCAAGCCTGTTAATGGTGACAGCCAGATTCCCAAGCCGTGCTTGAATTGGCAATCTCGAGAAACTTTTGTAAAACATGGCTGCGTTCATGGTTGTACTCCCGCGAATAATTTTTCAACAATTGATTTAACTCGAGATTTCAAGTTTTCATCTTGAATGTAAATACTTCGGTTGCCATCACTTGGGCGTTGATTGATATAAGAATCGTAAGCCATTTCTTGACGCTCTACATACCAACCTGCACCCCAAATGTTTCTCTGTTCGCATTCTTGCTCGAGCAGCACTTCTTCGCATTCGTAGTGCATGATTGCGCCACCTACCAGAAATTCTTGTTCAACATCAACGGCTACTTTAATGTATGAGCTAGCAGCGTAAACCTCGAGCATTTCACGGAGTTGCTCGGGATTTACTTTTTCGCGGATGACAAGAATTCCCATGTAGTTAAGGTTCGCTTTCGGTGTCAAAGTTGGCTCGAGCCATTTCAATCATGCTTTGTAATTGCGTTTCGTTTCTCGGCATTCTGAACCAACTTGGTTCAAGTTCAAATGGTGGTTCGCCCGTAATGGGTTCGGCAAGTTCTCGAACAATGCGTTTAAATTCGTCTTTGTCGGCTTGGGTGCGTTGTACTCGAACATCAGGCAAATCTGGGTATTTGAAGGCTGGGTCAGTGTCAATCACTTTTTTCAGTCGCTCGAGAGTTGTTTCGGTCATGTGGTCTATTCGTTCAATTATTTCTTCGCGCATGGTCATGATTTCACTCCTCTCGAGCATTCTAAATGGCTTTAACCCACTGATCCTTCCATCTCGAGTTCAATCAACCTATTGAGTTCCACCGCGTACTCGAGCGGGAGTTCTTTGGCAATTGGTTCAATAAATCCGCGCACGATCAAACCGGTTGCAGCTTCTTCGCTCAACCCTCGAGACATCAGGTAAAACACCTGCTCGTCGTTGATTTTAGAAACGGTGGCTTCGTGTCCGACACTGGCGGTTTTTTCTTCAATCTCAATGTACGGGTAGGTGTCGGTGCGGCTGTCATCATTCAACAAGAGCGCGTCGCATTCCACATTGCTTTTGGCGTTGGTCGCCCCGTCGTAAATTTTGACCAAACCACGGTAACTCGAGCGTCCAGAGTTCTTGGAAATGCTTTTGGAAACGATGCTTGAACTGGTGTTTGGCGCAAAGTGAACAACCTTGCCGCCCGCATCTTGGTGCTGTCCAGTATTCGCCATCGCAATGCTTAAAATCTCACCTCGAGCGTGTTCCTCGAGCAAATACGTGGCTGGGTATTTCATGGTGACTTTGCTGCCCAGGTTGCCGTCCACCCATTCCATGTGCGCCCCTTGGTACACG
>JAYTKL010000480.1:0-4985 GCA_043730305.1 Deinococcales bacterium
GAGGTTCTCACCCTCCAAGTACAACGGGTTTGCTCCTGGTTTGTTGAGCGCCACCGAAACTTTTAACTCGGTTGGGGCTGGGTTGACAATCACGGCTTGGGGGCGGACTATCGGTTGAGACTGCGCAAAGGCAGAACCCAAACCCAATACACCTGCGAAAAGCGTGACTGTTGCGGCTGCAAAATTCTTAACGTTCATTCGTATACCTCCTCGAGCCTTTCGGCTCTGGTCGAACTACCCACACGCTAGCAATGACAATTCTGTACACGGTGAGCCAAGCTAAATAAATCTTTATGAAATTACCCGACATAAAGATGAGATAAACCTTACCACTGTTAAATCAAGTTCAGTTTGGGATCTAAAAGGGTCAAAAGTCAAAAATGCAACTGAAATTCAGACCAAACTCGAGAAAACGTTGAAGCTTGTGGTCATAAGCCTGTGTCTGACAGTAAAAACCCACTGCAACTCGAGAATCCCAGATTTGGACATGTTAAACTCCGACACTGGGGAATATCCCCGAGATCAGGTCAAACCATGCTGGCATCCAAACTGAACGACACCATCATCATCCGAGAAGTTTTAGAGACCGACCTCGCCCTGTATCGAGATTTGCGACTCGAGGCGCTCAGGTTCGAGCCTGGAGCATTCAGCGCCGATTACGACGAGGAGCGCACCCGTGCGGGCGCGGCATGGCTCGAGCGACTTCGTGGCATCGTCCAAGACCCCATGCAAACCCTGTTCGTTGCCGAGGAAAGCGCCGCACTGATTGGCATGACGGGCATTGCCAGGGGAAGGAGTGCCAAAACCAGCCACTCGGCTGGCATCTGGGGCGTTTACGTCCGACCTTCCCACCGCACAATGGGCATTGCCACCGCGTTACTCAGGCACGCACTTTTATGGGCGCAACACAACAACGTCACCCGCGTCGAACTGTCCGTCACCACCCACAACGCTCGAGCGTTAGCACTTTACAAACAAACCGATTTTAATGTTGCTGGCACGGTTCACGATGTCATGCGCGTCAATGGGCAACCGATTGACGAATTCCTACTTGAGAAAATGCTACCCACGGATTGACCACGTACAAGCTAGGTGAATTGACCACATGCAAGCTCCGTGGATTGACACGCACGGGCTGGGCGCGTATTATTTCCAAGCTTCGCTCGAGTACGGGCGGGTACAGTGCCGGGATGGCGGAATGGTAGACGCGCCAGACTTAAAATCTGTTGTCCGTGAGGGCGTGCGGGTTCGAGTCCCGCTCTCGGCACCAGCACGTTGCGTTAAAGGCAGGGCAGCACGTCGTGGCTATGTAGCTCAGTTGGTTAGAGCACACGACTCATAATCGTGGGGTCAACAGTTCAAGTCTGTTTATAGCCACCAAGTCAGAGACGCGAGAATCTTAATTCTCGCGTCTGATTTTTTTGGCGTTAACAACGCTATCTACAACTTCGAGCGTATTCATTGCAAAACTCGAGGTTGAGTGCAAAAAGTTTCTTAAGAATATTGAGTTTCTCGAGTTGCTGCCATAAGCCAAACGTATCCCTTCGCACAGGTGAAGCGTTGAGCAGTTATGATGGAACATGCCCCAAAAGCGCCCAAGTACATCAACTCGTACTACGAAAGACTGCAAGGTCGTGACAGTCAGCCTCGAGACGGTACGGGTTGTGCGAGGGCTGCCAAATCTCGAGGTTGATGCGTGATTGAACGCAGGTGACGTGCAACTGCGACCCCTCCGTCTTGTCGCTGCGCTCCTCGCCACCTCCCCTACTTTGTAGGGGAGAACAAGGGCAGAACTGGGCGCTACTTTGTAGGGGAGAACAAGGGCAGGGCACGGGCGCTACTTTGTAGGGGTGTAAGGGCAGGGAAAAGTCAAGTTGCGTCTTGTGTGGTTTCTCGAGCAAGAACAAAACCCAAACGAAACCGAAAACCCACGCACAAAGTAACCCCCTATGCAATAGGGGGTCGCCGCATAACATGTGGCTGAAAATACGCTCTGTCGTCAAGAAAGAAACAGAAAACCGGCGGGGGGTCGTCTTTGCACCCAGTCACCCCCTCGAGTATCGCAGAATGGGTGAAATTGTTCATGAAAACGCACAACAGCATTTTGGTTATTGGGTTCCGCTTTTCCCGCCAAACACCGTGGTCTGTGCCAATTCAGTTGAAGCTCGAGCGCGAATGTCTGTTGATGAACTGCCAACCAGTATTTCAAACTCGCCTGCTTCGGCAACCCAGGCGTGTTGAAGGTCGTCCCAGTATGCAAAAGCTTCTCGCGTTAGGGTGAAAATGACGGTTTTGGTCTCACCAGGCTCGAGCATGACTTTGCTGAAGTTCTTGAGTTCTTTGTTTGGACGGTGAACGCTTGAAACAGGGTCACGCACGTAAATTTGCACGATTTCTTGTCCCGCTCGAGTGCTGGTGTTGGTTACGTCCACTTGAATGCTTAACGTTTGATCTGGCTTGAGTTTGTCGGTGCTCAGGCGCAAGTTGTTGTATTCAAAGCTCGAGTACGAGAGTCCAAAACCGAATGGGAACAAGGTCTTGACATCTTTTTTCTCGTAATACCGATACCCAATGTAAATCCCCTCGCCGTAATAGACGCGTCCGTTGTCGCCTGGGTAGTTGATGAACGTTGGATTGTCCTCAAGCCGCAATGGATAGGTTTGGGTCAGTTTGCCGCTTGGGTTCACGATTCCAAACAAGACATCCGCAACCGAGTTTCCGCACTCCTGCCCTGGAAACCAGGCTTGAACCACGCCAGCAACCTGCTCGAGCCACGGCGTGACGACCGACGAACCGGTTTGCAGCACGACAATCGTGTTGGGGTTTGCTGCCGCCACGCGTTCGATCAGCGCGACTTGTGCGCCTGGAAGCTCAAGGTCTTTGCGGTCATGCCCTTCAGATTCCCAATCGCCGTTTGTGCCAACGAACACCAGTGCCACGTCTGAATTGGCGGCGAGGGTCGCGGCACGTTCGATGGCGTCACTGGCAATTGGTGGCAAGTGTCCCAGTCTGTACGCGGCAAAAAAATTGACATCGGCGTTGTTGTACTCGAGGCTGAGTTGATAGGTTCTTCCAGCGGTCAGCGCTATGCTGCCGATCACTTCGCTGCTGCCAAAACCGAAGAAACTATCGCCTTTGGTTTGACTTGTCCAATTGTCAACGACTTCTTGTCCGTCCACCAGAACACGGGTTTTGCCAACGCTTTGCACGCTAAATTGATGAACGCCGCTTGATTCTGGGGTGTACTTTGCGCTCATCCGTGCCGAAAACGCGGTTGGGTTGACCCCAGGCGCAATCTCACCAAACATCAACTGTTCGCTGCCCTGAACGACTTGGCTGTGAATCGCTGCGCCGTTTAAGTCTTGGTTGTTAAAATACTCGAGTTTAAAACCAGCCTCATACCCGCTGCTGACCTGTTTCCCCTCGAGCCGTGGCAACAATTTATGGTTGGTGCAACCCAGTTCGTAACCAAGACTCACATCGTTTCCGACCGCATTTTGCAAGCCTTCAAACGGATTGACCACATAATGCGCACTGACCTGAGCGCTGCCGCCACCCATGATCTGCGCGGTTTTGACGTTCGGTCCAATCACGGCGACGGATTTGAGTTTGCTTTTCTCGAGTGGCAAGATGTTGTTGGTGTTTTTTAAGAGCACCATGCTTTCGCTGGCGGCACGCCGAATCAATGCGCGGTGCTCGAGACGGTCAATGGCTTGTTCGGGTTTGGGTTCGGGGTCTTCAAACGCACCGACCCGCTCGATGGTTCGCAGCATCCGTCGTACAGCCTCGTCTATCGCCTCGAGTTTCACCTCGCCAGATTCCACGGCTTTGACAAGTGCCTCACCGCGCCAACGGGTTGGTCCTGGCATCTCGAGGTCAAGTCCGTTGTTGGCAGCGTTGACAATGCTGTTTGTGCCCGTCCAGTCGGACATGACAATGCCGTCAAAGCCGTACTCGGTCTTGAGAATACCTTGCAGCAACTCCGCGTTTTCGTCGGCGTGAATGCCATTGATTTTGTTGTACGAAGTCATCACGCCCCAAGTTTTGGCAACTTTCACAGCGGCTTCAAACGGTGGCAAGTAAATCTCGCGCAGGGTGCGCTCGGGTATTTCGCTGCTAAAGGTGTTGCGTTGAAATTCGGATTCATTGCCAATAAAATGTTTGACCGTCGCGCCGATTTTTTGCGATTGCAAACCCGTGATGTACCCCACCGCCATCTGCGCCGACAGGTACGGGTCTTCGGAATAACACTCGAAATTGCGTCCGTTTAACGGCGAACGGTGAATATTCACCGTCGGCGCGAGCAGCATGTGCGCCCCTTTGGTTTTGGTTTCCTCTGCCAGCGCCACGCCAACCTCAAAGATCAAATCCCGGTCCCAGCTCGAGGCGAGTGCAACCCCCACAGGAAAACAGGCTGCGGTCACGATCGAGCCGACCAATGACCCACCACCTCGAGCGCCGTTCGGACCGTCAGAGACTTTGATTGATGGTATGCCGAGGCGCGGGATTGCCACGGTTTCCCAGAAGTTCGCGCCCGCCATCAACGAGACTTTTTCGGGCAGGGTCAGTTGTGTCAGCAGCGATTCGATGCGGGATTGTTGCTCGAGCGTGTTCATGGGTTTCTCCTGTTGAAAATAAAATTGGCGCTTGCTCCTGCCACTTGACATGATTTGAGGCTCGAGGTTGACGCCAGGGCAATTTAAGATTCTGCATTTTTGTAGATGCTCAAGTATCGTTGAGAGACGTTTGGAGTGTTGCCCCTCAACCTTAAAAATCACCTGTGGTTCAGTTTATTTGGTGAAGCCGTCGAAGAACGAACAATCAATGAAGTTGGAAAGCATGGATGGGCTTGGGTTGGAATTTCCCCTCGAGCCAAGTTACTTAAAAGTTGTGCGGCAGCCGCGCCCATCTCGCGCAAGGGTTGACGCACGGTGGTCAAGGGTGGGTTGGTGTTGGCAGCCCTTGGCGCGTCGTCAAAACCGATC
>JAYTKL010000481.1:0-2506 GCA_043730305.1 Deinococcales bacterium
GTCATGGGTTTGGTTTCGCCAGTCACTGGACGATCAACAATTTGGGTCATGCTGCGCCTCCAAATGCGGCAATGCGACGCTCGAGTTCGGCTTGTTGGGCGATTAAATTCTGACCAGGGTTGACCATCACATATTCCATCAGCGCTCGAGGGTCTGGGGCTGGGGCAGCATCGGCGGCAGCCAGCGCTTCGGCGAATTCGGATTCGATTTCGGCAATCATGGCAACTTCGCGGTCATCGTTCCAACGTTTCTCGAGTTCAAGGAATTTTTTGACGCGGCTTATTGGGTCGCGTTTTTCGATCCATTCGTGGGCTTCGTCCTCGGTGCGGTAGGCTTTGGGTTCGTCGCCTGTGGTGTGCGGACGCACTCGGTAGGTCATTTGTTCGATCAGGCTCGGACCTTTGCCGGCTCGAGCATCATCCACCGCTTGTTTGGCGGTGTGATGGACTGCCAGCACGTCGTTGCCGTCCACCAGATACCCTGGAATGCCGTAACCTTCGGCGCGGCGCATCAGGTAATCGACTTTGGATTGCACCGCCCTCGGCACGCTGATCGCCCACCCGTTGTTTTCGATGATGAACACGCACGGCGCATTGGTGGCGGCGGCAAAGTTGACGGCAATATGAAAATCGCCCTGCGATGTGCCGCCCTCACCGATGTAGGTCATGGCGATCTGGTTTGTGCCCTTCAGTTTTGCGCCCAACGCCGCACCTGCGCCGTGAACGTACTGTCCAGGAATCGAGATGATGATTGGCAGAATGTTGAGGTTGTCGGGCATACGCCAACCTTCAGGATGTCCGCGCCAGTACATGATCGCGTTTTTGGTGGACCAGCCGTGGGTGATCATGGCTGCCGTGCTGCGGTACATTGGCGCAAGATAATCCGAACGCTCGAGCGCGAATGCCGACCCAACCTGACTGGCTTCCTGTCCTCCAAATTGTGCATACGTCCCGAGTCTGGCTTGTTTCGCCAGGGCAAAGAACTTGTCGTCCAAGTAACGCATTTGCGCCATCTTTCGGTACAAGGTCTCGACCAACTCGAGGTCAGGGATCAAATCTTCACGGACGGGTTTGCCGTCTGGTGCGAGGATTTGAAAGGGCTTGAGTTCCGACGTTTCAGTGACGCTTCCTTTGAAGGTTGCGTCCTGTTTAGAGGTAGTACGGCTGCTTTTTGCCATAGACTCCAATTCTAAATCTTATCGCCCAAAAATCACAGCTTTTTAGGGAACTTTTGGGCGTATACTGAACCAAGTACAAGATTCTCGAGAAATCATGTCAGGGATTGTAGAGAATAAGTTTTTAGGGCTATGGATGACTCGAGAATCGCATAAAAATGCACAAAGGCTGTATAGGCATCTCGAGAAAGTACACAAAAAACCAGACCGTTCGCGCTTAAACTCGAGTTGTGAAGCGCCTTCGACCTCTCCTCTGTCTTGGTTTGGGACTTGGTTTCGGCATCCTGACCGCTTGCGCCCAGCCAACAACCCAAAGCTTATATGCTGCGTACCTCCAGGCGCACACTTGGTCGTATCATGCGCACCGTGAAGGGCTGGGTTCGGTGTATGACGGACGCATCACCATGCAATCCAAACCGATTGACAATAAGCACAGCAGGCTCGAGGTGCATGTACTTAAAGACCCGAACGACCCGAAAAGTGGCGGTGTGCAAACCTACTGGTTGGACTTCACCAGCTTTCCGCCGCGCATCACCAACTCGAGTTCGACAGGTGGAAAAGCGCAACTTGAGCCAGGTTTTCCATTGCCGAACGAAAGCGTGAAAACTGGCAGTGGTCAAGCGAATTACGATAGCACCCAAGGTGTTCTGAGTTTGCAGAACCTAGCGTTTTCTTGGAAGTACAGCACCCTAGCGCCAGACCGTTTGAACAACCGTGTGCGCTTTGACCTCGAGTTTCGCAGTGCTTACAAGTTAACCAATTCCAACATTCGATTTGAATTGAGTGTCAGAGGAATCGAACGCGCCGAGTGGAAAACCAGTTACGGCACAACCACCAGTTTTGAACTCGAGGACTTTCAATAATTTTTAACAAGTATGCTGGACGCATGGGGTTGCTCGGGTTTCACAATTTAACCGAACGTCAAGAAAGCTTCGTGAATTTGGCGGACCGTCTTGCGAGCAGCATGAAAACTCGAGCCGATGCGTTTGACCGAACTGGAACGTTGCCGCTCGAGAGTTTTGATGACCTCAAAAAAAGTGCGTATCCAGCGTTGACGGTTCCGACAAGTTTTGGCGGTTCTGGCGCGAATTTGCTCGAGTTTGTGATGGCGCAAATTCATTTGGCGAAAGGTGATGCTTCGGTGGCGTTGACGGCTGCCATGAACGCACACGTAATCGGCGCGGCAGTCGAAACGAACGCTTGGAATACTGAACTTTCAACCCGAATTTTTAAAGAGGTCGTGACTCGAGGGGCGCTGGTGAATGCCGTGGCTTCCGAACCCGAACTCGGAAGTCCATCTCGAGGCGGTGCGTTTCGCACGACTGCGCACAA
>JAYTKL010000482.1:0-2199 GCA_043730305.1 Deinococcales bacterium
CCTTGCACAATGTTTGACGCGAAGCGCGAATAGCCCGACAGGTGCTGTCTTATGAGCAAGAAGCGATTCCGCCCGCCAGCGCCAGCCCGTTAGCGATCCTGCCCGAAGGTGCATGTTTAGGATCAAGAAGGTGCTGCCGTAAGGGCAAGAAGGGCTGGAGATGAGAGCGAGCAGCAATTGCTGGTTTTACACGTTAAAAAAGCAAAATCAATTCGCAACAAAAACCAAATCACAAAACCAACCTCGAGCACACCAAACATCACACAGCAAACTTTTTACCCTTGCGCAAAATGGCATAATACAAAACGCATGTCCGTATCCTCGAGCCAACGCTACCAATTCGTCCGAGAGCTAGGCTCTGGGGCAATGGGGCGTGTCAGTTTGGCGCTGGACAAGGACACAGGGCAGTTCGTGGCGGTCAAACGCCTGCACGAAGCGGTGGCGCTACAAGGCGGTGTTCGTTTGCGCCGCGAATTCAAATCACTCGAGCGGATCGACCACGAAAACGTGGTGAAAGTGCTGGGGTTGGGCGAAGACAACGGCGTTCCGTACTTGGTGATGGAATTCGTGCGCGGCACAGATTTAAACGATTGGCTGAAAGAAACCCCGTCGCTCGAGAAACTGATTCACGTCTTTGCAGGGATTGCCAGCGCGTTAACGGCGGTTCATGCGCAAGGCATTGTTCACCGCGATTTGAAGCCAGAAAACATTCGTGTGACCGAAATCGGAAGTGCCAAACTGATGGATTTTGGACTGGCAAAAACGCTCGAGGGCAGTGTGGCGTTAACCAGGGAAGGCGCGGTGGTCGGCACGGTCTTGTATATGGCTCCCGAACAATGCCGAGGGCAGCAACTCGATTACCGCGCCGACCTTTACGCCCTGGGTGCGGTACTTTTTAGCGCCTTGACAGGGCGACCGCCTTTTCTGGGCGAGGGCATCGTGCAAGTCATCATGCAGCACATTCAAGGCACACCACCAGCCCCAAAAGATGTCAACCCGAGCGTGCCTGAAAGCTTGAACGCGCTGGTGCTGCAAATGCTGGCAAAAAATCCGCTCGAGCGTCCACAGAGCGCTTTTGCCGTGAAAGAAGCGCTTCTCGCCTCGCTCGAAGTGAATCTTCAAAACACCGTCGAAATCTCGAGCGAAATTGCTCGAGCCGACGCAATTTTGATTGCACCGTTGATTGGACGAGACAGTGAAATAATTGCTTTAAACAACTTCCTCGAGTCTGAAACGGGTTTGATTGCCGTGACAGGCGATGTTGGCGTGGGCAAAACCAGGTTGTTGCGGGCATTGGGCGAGCGCTTGCAAGGCAACGGCAAACGCCTCGTGATTGCCGAAGCCATTGTAGATGACCCCACACCATTCGGCACCATCTCGAGGTTGATTGCCAGCCTGGGCAAACACCACGGCGATGTCATTGAAAACCTTTCAGACAATGCCAAAGGCGAACTTGGGCGCATCTCGAGCCGATTGGGTTTTGTACCCGACGACGACAGCAATTTGCCGCCCGAGGTGGCACGTTTAAAACTGTTTGAAGCCTTCACCGAATTGCTCGAGCAAATCTCCAAAACCTCCATCCTGGCATTTGAAAACCTGCACTGGGCAGACTCGAGCACCCTGGAGCTGCTGGCGCACAGCAGTCGCGCCCTCGAGAATGCCAAAATCATTATTTCATACCGACTTGAAGACCTGCCCGAAAACACCACGCACCCCAAAGGCTTAAATCCCAAACGCGTCATTCACCTCGAGCCACTGTCTGAAGCTTTAACCCTCGAGTTGCTGCGGGCATTGATGGACGACGAACTTGACCCCGCGCTCGAGGTTGAACTGGTCTCACGCGCCGGCGGCAACCCCTGGGTGCTCGAGGAACGATTAAAAGCCATGCTCGAATCGGGCGCGGTGTACCGCCGCGCAGGCGTCTACGAATGGAATCGAAACCTGACCGGCTTGCCCGAAAGCCTGAACGACCTGCTCAGCCACCGCATCACCGCGCTGCCACAACCCGCCCTCGAATTCGCCCGAGCCGCCAGCGTTCTGGGACGCGCCTTCTTGTTCGATGACGCTCGAGCGCTGCTTGACTGGTCAGACGATGCCGCCCTCGACGCGCTCGAGACGCTTGCACGCGCCAAACTGGTGATCGAAACCCCAGGCACAAACGGCGAGGGATTCAGGTTCACGCACCCCAGTTACGCCGAA
>JAYTKL010000483.1:0-16279 GCA_043730305.1 Deinococcales bacterium
GGTATACTTGCAGTGTGTCTGACGCTCGAGCCAACAGAGAAAAATCCAGCGCCGCTCGAGTTGCTAATCCTAGTTTGACCCCGTTGTTGATTGCGGCGACCTTCATGACCTTGTTTTCGGTGGGCATGATCGGCTCGAGTTGGGGTTCGGCGGTCAGCTTTCTTAAATTGCGTTTTTTGATTTCCGATGCCAGCGTCGGCTTGTTGGGCAGCGCTCAATCTTTGGGGGGTGTGCTGGGGAATATTGCTACGGGTTTTCTCGAGCGGCGGTTTCAGGCTGGGTCGCGCATGGCAATCGGGGTGGCGTTGTTCGGCGCGGGATGCTTGCTGTTTTTTGCGTCTGGGTTTTGGTTTATGGCGCTGGCGTCGGTTTTGCTGTTGGGTTTTGGGCTGGGCATGTTCCAGGTTGATTACGCCACGCTGTTTTCCAGGGGTTTTGGATCGCGTTCAGGCGCGGTCATGAACGTCATGAGCACCTCGTTTTCGTTTGGTTCGATCGTTGGACCGCTGATTGTGGTGTGGTTGCTGGCGCGTTTTGGTTTGATGTTTTTGGCGGTTGGCATTTTTGCCGCCGCGATTGTGCTGGTCATGCTGCCCGCTCGAGATACCGTTCTCGAGCGTACTTCAGGTTCGAGCTTGAGGTTCAGTCCCAAGGTGATTGGCTTTGTGGCAATGTGTTTGTTTTACGTTTGTGCCGAACAGGGCGTCAGTTTTTGGATGCCCAGTTATTTGCAGAGCATCGGTTTTGACTTGCCACAATCGGCTCGTGTGGCGTCTTGGTTCTGGCAGGCGTTGACGGTGGGGCGCTTTCTATCCATTCCCTTAAGTTTGCGATTCTCGAGTGCCAGTCTGATCATTGGCTGTCTGCTGTTGTCGTTTGTCGCGTTGCTGGTCGCACAAGTGCCGTCGTTGGCTGCGCCCGCATTTGTGGCGGCGGGTTTGTTTCTCGCGCCCGTTTTTCCGACTGGTTTGGTCTGGATCAACCGCGAATACTCGAGCGTGGCGGCAAGTTCGGTGTTTTTGGTGGCGGGTTCGGTTGGGGCGTTGGTGATTGCGCCGTTACTCGGGTTGTTGAAAGAAGGTTTTGGAGCGCCCGTGATTCCGATTGCTCTGGCAGCCTGTGCGTTGCTGGCATTGTGCGCTTCGATTTGGTTGCAAAGGTTGGCAACAGTTGGGTCAAAAGGCGTTTAATACTGCATGAAGCGATTTCTGACCGCCCATGAATTGCCAAGCGACGCCATCATCCTTGATGCCCGAACCGAGGCACAGTTCTCGAGTTCGCATCTGTCGGACGCGCGTCACGCCGAATTTGTCTTGCCAAAATTTGTGATTCGAGAACAGGCTGGACTCGAGGAGTTTCAGAACACCCTGCAAACTTGGGTGCGTGGCATCGGTTTGAACAACGGCGATCAGGTCGTGGTTTACGATTCGGGCGTGGATTCTCGAGCCGCCAGAACCGCTTGGGCGCTCGAGTACGCAGGCTTTAAGGTCGGTATTTTGAATGGTGGTTTTCAAATCTGGCAGGCGGCAGGTTTATCCGTCTCGAGCGAAACGCCCTCCGTTGAAGGTTCAAATTTTTTACTCGAACCACAGCCAGAAATCTTGGCAACCGCCGACGAAGTGCTCAACCGCTCTGAGGATACCGTTGTGCTCGATGCTCGAGATGCCCATGAGTTTGCTGGCATCAAAATTCCGGCTGGGGCAACTCGAGGCGGGCATATCCCTGGTGCGAAACATTTTGAATGGACTCGGGTCATGAACAGCGGCGGCTTTCAAACCGATAGCGACCTCTGGGAATCTCTGGCTGAGATTCCCAGAGATGCTCAGGTGATCGTTCATTGCCAGTCGGGCGCTCGCAGCGCCGTACTGTTTCACGCGCTGAAAAGCCAAGGTTTTAAAGTCAAGAATTACTTGGGCAGCATGAACGAATGGCTGAATCAAACCGATTTGCCAGTTGAATAATTCAGCGTTTGAATATTTGGTACGCTGCCAAAATGACCACCACCACAATGACGGTTCGTACCGTGGTGTTCGCCCACAATTGTGCCACTCGAGTTTGCAAATTTGGGGCGGCATTGCTGTTTGGCGAAACGCTTTTTTTGCTTTGCGCCCGAATTTCTTTCAGGCTCATGCGTTGAGATTTTTTCAACATGTCCACCGCTTCGCCGCGTTTGCCTTGGCGTTTCAAGACGGCAGCCAAATTGTTGTACGCCACGCTGTACTCTGGGTTGAGTTTCAAAGCCTCGCGGTAACGCATTTCGGCGGTTTGCAAGTTGCCAGACTCCAACTCGAGGTTGCCAAGATTGGTGATGGCGCGGTAGTGACGCGCGTCGCTGGACAGGGCGGCTTGAAAATGCGTTCGTGCCAGCTCCGAATTTTCGCAAACCGCCTCGAGAACCCCGAGTTGATTGCTGGCTTCGCTGCGGGTCAACGGATGCTCGAGTGCGGGCTGTAAGGCAGCTCTGACACGTTCATCGCCGTTGCGCCAGCTTTCTTCAGCGGTGGTTAACGCCGCCAGCATCTCGTCCAAGCCCATAACTTGAATGTCCAGGGCACTCCAGCCTGAACGGTTGATACTGGCTGCCGCCGAATAATTTTTTGCCCTCAAACTTTCAAAGAACAACACCAACCGCTCGAGCGCGTCCTGATGGTCGGCATCGCCCTGACCAACCAAACTCAGCGCCTTCAAACGCGCCAGCGCCTCCTCGTACTGGTGACGCTCGAGCGATGAGCGCCAATCGGCAGCCTCGGGGAGGGTGTTCATAAGGTTGCCTCTGCCAATATTTCGCCAGCCAAAATCGGTACTTTTAACCAATTCTCGAGCGGCGGAATTGGGCATGACCAGCCGTCCGAATACGCACAGTAAGGATGATAAGCCAGGTTAAAGTCGAGCAATACCGTACCGTCGGTTGAAAGTTCGGGATCGAGGTAACGACCTGAAGCATAGGTTTGTTTACCGTTGGTTGCATCTCGAAATGGAATAAACAACTCAGGGTTTTCGGATTCGGGATTGGAATAGGCAGTTAAGTTCAGGGCTTGACCAGCCAGCGCAAACTCGAGCGTTCCAGCCTTCACATACGATTTCCGTACACCGTTTGAGGTTTCCAACATGACGTGCTGAACGTCTTGCAAGGGCTGCAAGGAAAGTTGAAAGACCAATTCGGGATTGAAATCAAAATATCCCAAACCGCCAAAATTTGATCGCGCCGATTCGGGCAATGGTGATTGAGGCGACGCAAAAAAGGCATCTTTGCGCCTGCGAAACTCGAGCAATTCCTGAACAGTCATGTCCGCCATTTTCCACCATTTTGCCAGTCTAAATTGTGGCACTGGTGTAACAGCTCGAGATGCACCACCGCCCAAACTCTGGAATTGTAGGTTTTTGATTGAATCCCACGGTTTTATTTTGCATACTGGTAAACAGTGTTACGTCTTCTCGGAGCGCCAACTTTTCTCAACACCGCCGTACCGCTCGAGCGCGTCACGTTTTTGATCGCGTTGTTGATCTGCCGTCAAAGCTGGGTGTCTCGAGCCGAATTGGTTTTGTTGCTCTGGAATGATGTTGACGAGGAGTTGGGGCGCAAACGATTGCGGCAATTGTTGTACCGCGCCAAAGGTTTTGAATGGGGTCAGGGTTTGATCGCCGATGCCAACCGTGTGCGCTTTGATGGACTCAGCGATGTCGTGGCGTTCCAAGATGCCATCAACAATCAACGTTGGCTTGAGGCAATTTCGCTGTACAGAGGTGATTTTTTAAAAGCCACAGATTTACCAAACCTCAGTGAACTCGAGGCGATCTTGATGCTCGAGCGTGAGCATTTGGCGTTAGCATTTCGCAACGCGGTCTTAAAGTCGCTCGAGAAACTGGGTCCAATTGAAGCCAGTGCCGTCTTGGAATCCGCGATTGCGATTGAACCTTTGTCCGAAGATTTGATTCGTGCCTTTTTGGCGGTCTGCGTTCAACCCGAGCGGCGTCAGAAAACTTTTGACCTTCATTGCCGCGCCTTGCGTGCACTCGAACTCGAGCCAGACGAGGAGTTGCTGCGACAATCGGCGGTTCAGGGCGCGAATGTGGCAACACCTGTCAACCATGCGTCCATGCCGAATGCCGTATTGATTGGACGGCACTCAGAATTGCAACTGATCTTTGAGCGATTACACGACCGCGCTTACCGATTGATGACCTTGATTGGTGTGGGTGGGGTGGGCAAAACCTGTCTGGCAATGAATGTGACCAGCCAATACCAAAACCAATTTTCTGGCGGTGCTTGCTTTGTGCCGCTGGCTGGTATCAGCAGCGTCGAACTTGTACCAGACAGTATTCTCGAGGCTTTGGGCGTAAGGGGTTCTGGCAATTCGAGTCTCACGCTGCTCGAGTTTCTGATCGAGCGCGAGATGTTGTTGGTGCTCGATAACTTGGAGCATTTACCTGGCGTGGACTTGTTGGTGACGATGCTTTTGGACAAGTGCCAGTATTTGCGAATTCTGGCAACCAGCCGTGAGGCGCTCGGACTCAGTTTTGAAAACCTGATTGACATTGAAGGCTTACCCGCGCCAGACAATCTTTTTGCGCTCGAGACTCAAGATGCCGCCTTGTTGTTTTTGAAGGCGGCGCGGCGCGTGGAAGCCAATTTTGATTTCAAAAATGACATTCAAAGCTTTAGCCGCATTTACCGTGCCGTGTCGGGCATTCCGCTCGGACTCGAGTTGGCGGCGAGTTGGGTGCGGGCGCTGGAATTGCCCGAGATTGCGAGCGAACTCGAGAACAGCCTGAATCTTCTGAAGACTGACAATTCGGACATGCCCGAACGCCAGCGAAGTTTTGCCGCGACTTTTCGTTATTCCTGGGTGCTGCTCAGCGACAGTGAGAAGTTGATGTTGGCGCGTTTGAGCGTGTTGCGCGGCAGTTTTAGCCGTGAATGGGCGCTCAAGGTCAGCGGCTCGAGTTTGAATGTGCTTTTAAAATTGATCAACAAATCGATGGTCTCCAAACGCGACTCGAGGTTCTTCTTGCACGAATTGATTCGTCAATACGCATTTTTGGAACTTGACCTTCAAGAACTTCAGTTTGCCATGACCAATTTGAGCGAACTTTCGCTTTCGTTGAGCCGAGCCTGGTATCCAGAACGCAACAGCTTGCGTCATGCCGAAATGAGTCGCCGCGTCGAGATTGAACTCGAGAATGTCCGTCCGGCGCTCGAATGGAGTTTGATTCACAACCCCAAACTTGGCGCAGAAACGGTGGGTTTACTCGAGCATTTTTGGAACACCCGAGGACATCACAAAGAAGGTTTGAGTTGGGGACAACGTTTCGCTGCCTGCCCTGAGACTCAAGCTCAGGATTGGGTTCGGGCGCATTTGATCTGGATGATTGCCAGTTTGGGCAAAGAGCAATCGCTGTACGATGTGGCTCGAGCGGCAATCGTTGAGTATCAGGCAATTGGTGAATCGATGGGCAACACGCAATTGAAAGCCAATTCAGAAAAATTTTTTGGTTTGATCGAACGCGATTTGGGCAATTTAGCCGAAGCCAAAATTCATTTCGAGAATGCCATTGCCCTTCACGAAGCTTCCGGCAACACCAACCAGATTGCCATGTGCAACAATGACCTTGGCTTGGTGTTCTTGCACCAGAACAATCTCGAGGCAGCAAAGCACTGCTTTAACAAAGCGCTTGCGCTCAAACGCAGCCTGAATGACCCTTACGGTGCGGCGTACGCGATGGGTTATCTGGGAACGATTGCTGGTTTGCAAGGTGATGCAAACCTCGAGATTGAACTTCTTGAAGCGTCCCTGCGGGTCAAACGAGAGGCGAACGATGTGCAAGGCATTGCCAACGGCTTGCAGGCGCTGGGCAATCTGGCGAGGCGAAACGGACAGTACGGCTTGGCAAGGGATTATTTAAGCGAAGCTTTACAAACTTCTGTTCGACTCGGGCGGCAGTGGTCGGCGGCGCACGTCTTGGTGGATTTTGCGCATCTCGAGTTCGCTTTAGAACGCAAAGCACTCGCGTTAAAGTTGTTAAACGCGGCACAAGCGACACTCAACCGAATTGGCTCGAAGTTAAACGACCGCATCAATTCCAGCACAAGGTACTTGAAACTCGAGCATGGTTTAAGTGCCACCGAAGTTGCTCAGATCACATCTGAAGCCGTAAATTTGACTTTTCAGGACGCCGTCAACTTGGCGCTCGAGCCTGTGCAAGATGAATTGTTTGAAGTTCTCACTTAAAACGCCAAAGCCTGCCCATCGGTTCTGGAATCCGAAGCTGCAATCAACACATCATTCAGCCTCCAAATGATCTGCCCTCGCCCGAAAGAGCCTTTCTCGAGCTGCATCGTGATCTCATGCCCTCGGTCGCGCAAACCCTCGGCGATGTGCGTGGGTGTCTGAAGCTCGAGTTCGATTTGTTTGCCCTCCAGCCACTGCCAGCGCGGCGCGTCGAGGCTGGCTTGTGGGTTGAGGTCGTAATCCACGGTGTTGACCACCATTTGCACATGCCCTTGGGGCTGCATGAAACCACCCATCACGCCAAACGGTCCAATGGCTTTTTGGTCTTTGCTTAAAAATCCTGGAATAATCGTGTGGTACGGGCGTTTTCCTGGCTCAAGTCGGTTTGGATGGTCGGCTTCGAGCGTAAAATTTGCGCCTCGGTTTTGCATCGCAATGCCTGTGCCAGGAATCACAATGCCACTGCCAAACCCAGCGTAGTTGCTTTGAATGTAACTGACCATCATGCCGTCACCGTCGGCGGTGCAAAGGTACACCGTGCCGCCGCGCGGTGGCGTTCCCGCGCTGGGTTCGAGGGCGGTCTCGAGAATGAGTTTGCGGCGTTCACTGGCATAAGCTTTGTCAAGCATTCCTGCCATTGGCACAGCGTTTTGATGCGGGTCGGCGACATAAGCTCGAGCGTCCATAAATGCCAGTTTCATGGCTTCGATCTGCAAATGGTAACTGTCAACAGAGTCTCGAGCGTGGCGTGACAGCTCAAAACCCTCGAGAATATTGAGCGCCGCCAGCGCGGCGATGCCCTGCCCGTTGGGTGGAATCTCCCAGACATCGTAACCACGATAATTGGTGTTGATCGGGTCAACCCAGTCGGCGCTGTGCGCTTTCAGGTCGGCGCGGCTGATGAAACCGCCTGTTTGCGCCGCAAAATCTTCGATACGGCTGGCGAGTTCGCCCTCGTAAAAAGCTGCCGCTCGAGTTTTGGCAATCAGTTCAAGGGTTTTTGCGTGGTCTGGCAGTGAAAACATTTCTCCTGCTTTTGGCGCTTGTCCATTGCGGGTGAAGGTTTGCGTCCAGGGCAAAAACTCTGGGCTGGTCAAGCTCGAGTACACCTGCGCCGCCCGCCGCCAATTTTGTGCCAAGGTGGGCGAGACTGGAAAGCCATTCTGGGCGTAATAAATGGCGGGTTGAAACAAGGCTTCAAACTCGAGTTTGCCAAACTTTTCGTGAAGGTCGCGCCAGGCGCTTGGCGCTCCAGGCACGGTCACAGGCAACCAACCGAGCCTTGGAACATCAGACAGCCCTCGATTTGAGAATATCTCGGACGTTATGTTGGCAGACGCCCGACCAGAGGCGTTCAAGCCGTGCAGTTTGCCACCGTCCCAAACCAAAGCGAACGCATCCCCGCCAATCCCATTCGAGGTTGGCTCGAGTACCGTCAGTGCAACTGCCGTGGCAATGGCGGCATCTACGGCGTTCCCGCCAGCTTTGAGCATCTCGAGTCCAGCTTGGGCTGCCAGAGGTTGACTGGTGGCGACGGCACCTCGAGCACCGAGAATAGGGCTGCGATTGGAGGAGTACGGTTGATGTTGAAAGTTCATGGCTTTATTTTGACCGATTTTGAACCAAGAAAACGACATCTTACCGCGAAGTCTTTAACGTTGGTTGCTAAAGTAGATTCTTGCCTTGTCAGAATGCGGTGCTCGGGTAAACTACTGAAGTCGGTCTTTGACTTCAATACCCAATTTGCAAGTTCGATCTGCAATCCTTGATTTCCCTTGTCTGAGGTAATTTTTGACACTTGTAAAACCCCGAGTCATATTGCGCCCCATGAGGACACAGGTCAGCGAGCCTAGCCTGACCGATCCTGAACGTCTGGCAGCACTCAGACGTTACGGTTCAGTTCGTCAAGATGCCAGCGCCAACTTTGCGCGGGTCGCCAAACTCGCTGCCAAGAGCCTCAATACCAAAGGCGCTTTGATTTGCTGGGTCGGTGAGGCAAGCCTGCGCTTCGCAGGGGCATTTGGTCTGGAACTGAACGATTTGTTGCCGCGCACCCTGCCAAAACGATTGTCCTTGTTTTTACCCGAGGGTTTGGTGCAATCGCGCGACCCAAGCGACTTGCAAACCATCTCGAGTTTGTTGTCCTCGAGCATCGAACGCCTGAGCTTTTTTGCCAGTTCGCCACTTCGGACCAGCACAGGGCAAGTTTTGGGTTGTTTGTGCGTGCTCGATACCCGCGACCGTAGCCTCACCGAATCCGAAGTCATGATGCTCGAAGGTTTATCAGAAACCTTGATGAGCGAACTCGATTTGCGCCTTGAATTGGTGCAAGCCAAAGAAACCCCCCGCGAAATGATGGACGCGCTCAATCGCAGCATTCTCGAGCGGGTCGTCAATTCGACCGACGAGGCGATCATCACCGAGAACTTGCAAGGGATTGTGACCTCCTGGAATGTGGGTGCCGAAAAAATGTTTGGTTATGCCACCTCTGAGGCGGTCGGGCAGCACATCAGCTTTTTGATCCCAAGGGCGAACAACACCTCGGTTCAGGGTTTTATTCAACGCATGATGCTCGGTGAGAAAATCCCACCGTTTGAAACCCAACGGGTTCACAAGTCTGGTTTTCGGGTCAACGTGCGCGTGGCAATGTCACCGATTTTAGACATCAATCAAAGCGTGGTTGGTGTGGTTTCAATCACGGGCGCCCCCAGCGAAATGAAAGGGATGCGTTCCGAAGCGAGACTTTGGGAATTGACTTCGAATTTGCCGATTTTTGTTCTCGGAACGGACATGCGCGGCTCGATCACCTTGGCGGAAGGTCGGGCGCTCAACACCTTGGGTTTTGAGTCCAGAAACCTGGTCGGTCGCTTGATTCAAGATGTTTTTGAAGGACACCCGCAAATGCTTTTGGCGGTGCAAGTCGCCATGCGCGGCGAGGGCTTGTCATTTAGTTTTGGCTGGCACGGCAGGCATTTTGAAACTTGGCTGACCCCAGTGCTCGACGGTGACAAACGCACCGGTCTCAGGGCGATTGCATTTGACATCACCGACCGTATCAACGCCCAAACCGCGCTGTCCACCAGCGACATGCAACTGCGCGAAATTATTGATGCCCTGCCCGTACGGGTCGCACGCATTGATGTTGACGGCATCATCAGCCTATACGAGGGTCGTGATGTCACCCCGCAAACCAGCCTCGAGCGGGTCGGACGTTCGGCGTTTGAGGTTTTCGGTTCGAACAAAATGGTGGTGGCGGGCTTAAAACGAGCGCTTGCAGGCGAATCGTTCACGGCGGTCATCGAATGGGAGGGCGCTTACCGAGAATGTTGGGTTTCACCGATTTTCAATCCTGACGGGCAAATCAGTGGCGCGACCGCCATCATTGTTGACATCAGCGAAGAATTTAGATCGCGCGAAGCTCTGGCACGAACCCAAGCCGAACTTTCCAAAATCACCTCGAGCCTGCCAATCTTGATGATCAAAACCGACTTGCAGGGTCAGATCACCTATTTTGGAGGGGGCGCACTGGCAATTTTGCAACAAATGGGCGTTCCTGAGGAACACCATCAGATCGTGGGCAACAGCATCATTGCCGAATTTCAAACACGTCCTGCGGTTTTGGCGGCAATCAAACGCGCCCTGGTTGGCGAAACCTTTGACGAGGTGCTGGAATGGAACGGGCGTTATTTTGAAACCTGGGTCAGTCCAATGATCGAAAATGGTGTCATGATCGGCGCGAGTTGTGTCGCCGCCGATGTCACCGACCGACAGTTGGCTGAAAATCAAGCCGAAAAAGCCCAGCAAGAACTGAAGACCCTGCTCTCGAGTTTACCAGTCATTATTTTAAAATTAGACCGTGTTGGTCGGGTGACCTTCTTCGAGGGACGCGGTTTGAACGACAATCAAACGCCTTCGCTCATTATTGTCGGCAGCAGCTTTTTTGACACTTACCGCGATATCCCTGCCCTGCTCGAGATTGGTCGCCGAGCGATGGCTGGTGAATCATTCAGCACCATTATTTTTTGGCAAGAGCAGCATTTGGAGGTTCGGGTGACGCCAATCATCGAACACAATCGCAAAGTCGGAACAAGTTTGATTGCCGTCGATGTCAGTGACCGAACAACCGCCGAAACCAAGCTTAAAGCTCGAGAGTCACAACTTTCTAGCATCATCACCGCCATGCCAGTTCTGTTTCTTGGTTACGATCAAGACGGGATTGTGACCTTGCTTGAAGGACGCGATGTGACCCCTGAAATCAGTGCCAAATCAATGGGTCGCCCTGTGCAAGAATTTGGTTTTATGGGAGCAGACGATCGCTTGCAAGCGGTACTGGCAGGCGAAAAACTGCATTACACATTGGAGCGCGACAACAATTACTATGAAGTGTTCATGTCGCCAATCATCGTGGATTCCGTAGTGGTCGGTGGGCGCGGCTTGGCAGTCGATGTCAGTGAACGGACCAGGGCGCAAAAAGAATTGGAAAGCACCCAAGAACGCCTCGAGTATTTGATTGACCAACTGCCAATTATTTTGATCGCCTGTGATCAATACGGTAAATTGACCCGAATTGAAGGCAATGCGATTGATATTTTAAGCGCCAATCCAGAACAAATGATTGGTTTGCCGCTCGAGACCATTTTTCAGGACAACCCCGATGCCTCAACGGTTGTGAAGCGTGCGTTGAAAGGACTATCCTTTGACGCCAACGTCCAATGGGGAAAGTATCACGCTCGAGTTTCGGTGTCCGCCCTGTTCGAAAACGGTGTTTACTTTGGTTCGACCGCGCTGATCACCAACCAAACCAGTGAAATGTTGATTCAACAAGAGTTGCAAGCCACGGTAAAGAAGTTACTCGAGGCAGAAAAGCAACTCAAAGCCGAACAAGACTATGCGCTGCTGATAACCCAAGTCGTCGATCAAGGCTTAAGTGTGACCAACGTGGATGGCTTTATCGAGTACAGCAACCCTGCGGCAGCCAGAATCTTAGGTTTTAACCGTCCCGAAGAATTGATCGGACGCAAACCAACCGATTTTATCGTGCCCGATGATCTCGAGATTCATCTTCAAGAAACCGTGTCGCGCCGATCAGGGGTTTCCAGCGTTTACCGAAACCGTTTGCGCCGCGCCGATGGCAGGATTATTGAAGTGCTGGCAAATGGCTTTCCCAGAATGGTCAACGGTGAATTTCGTGGTACGGTCGGCGTTCTAACGCTACTGACCGAACAAAAACTTCAGGAACTCGAGTTGCAAAGCACCACCGCTCAACTTGAGCAGACGATTGAGGCTTTGGAGCAGCAACGTGATTACGCCCTGTCAGTCACCAATATCGTCTCGCAAGGTTTGGCAATCACTGACAACAACGGATTGTACGAATATGTCAATCCCGCTTTCGCCCGAATGCTTGGTTACAACATAGATGAGTTTATAGGAAAAAATTCTATCGAGTTGATCGTCCAGGAAGAACACGATCTGATTCGCATGGCAAGGGCGCAACGCAAACGCGGGATCAGCACAAATCTTCGTAACACAATGATCAAGAAAGATGGCTCTCGGCTCGAAGTTGCCGTGACCGGAATACCACGAAAAGTCGCTGGCAGCGTGATTGGAACCGTTTTGGTCTTGACCGATTTGTCCGAACAAAACCGCCGTGAACTAGAACTGCGCGAATCTGAAGCAAGATACCGCAGCCTGCTGGCAATCAGTCAACAACAGACCCGCGAACTCGAGCTGCTCGAGCAAATCCGCAATGCCTTATCCAGGGAATTAAACCCAAACAATGTGATCCGAACGATCGTCGAATTGACCTCAAAACTATTCAATTATCCGCTGGTCAGTATTTATTTGCTCGAAGGTACAGAGTTGGTGTTGCAACACAGCGTCGGTTATTCAGATGTGATCGATCGCGTTGGGATTACCCGTGGCGTTATGGGTAAAGTCGTCCGAACTTCCAAAGCCGTTCTGGTCGAAGATGTCAACACCGACCCCGATTTTATTGGCGCTTTTGAAGGACTCTCCAGCGAAGTTTGCGTCCCACTGTTCGATGAGAATCTAGTTGTAGGGGTTCTGAACGTCGAAACCATTGACGATCTGACCTTAAATCATCACGACTTGCGCGTACTCAGCGCCCTGGCTGACCGCGTTTCAAACGCCATCGTACGCGCCAAGCAATTCAGCAAAGCTCGAGATGCCGAAAATCAGTACAAGGATATTCTCGAGGGTATTGAAGAGGTCATTTTTCAAACCGACGAACACGCAAAATTACGGTTTCTCAGCCCAGCTTGGCACAAAATTACTGGATTTGAAATTTCGGAGGCGTTGGGGCAAGCCTTCATCACCTTAATTCACCCAAACGATGTCGAACAACTTCGCACCCTGCTCGAGGCACTGCTCCTAGGCGATTCTGAAAGTTTGTGGTGCAAGGCGCGGTACTTTAAAAAAGATGTTTCGGTTGGTTTGGTCGAAATTACCGCCTGGCCCATCAAAAATGCTCGAGGTCGGATCACTGGACTGACCGGGACTTTACAAGAAATAGGTGATCGTCAACCTTTAAACTGAAATTTACTCGAGGCTCAATGCCGCATGGAGAATAGTAAGCCCTGTATCTTCACTCGGTATCCGCTTCGATTGTGAAGTTCCACTTGAACACCTTTGAGAGTCCTGACCGAAGGCTTGCGTTTTTTGTTGGACATTCACGTTATAATAAAATCATCAGGAGGAATTTCCATGGCTACCCGCACCCTCGGAATGATTCTGGCAGGGGGACAAGGTTCTCGACTTGCACCTTTGACTGCCAAACGCTCCAAGCCCGCCGTCCCATTTGGTTCAAAATACCGCATCATCGATTTTGCCTTGAATAATTTCATCAACTCTGGGATTTACTCGATTTATGTGCTGACCCAGTTTAAAGCCCAGTCCTTGACCGAGCACATTCAACGCGGTTGGCGGTTTGGCAGTTTTTTAAGTGATTACTTTATCACCCTCGTGCCAGCCCAGCAATACCGTTTTGAGGAACTTGGCGCGGTCTGGTACAGGGGTACCGCCGACGCGGTTTACCAGAACATGCACCTGGTGGACAATCACAAAACCGAACTGGTCGCCATTTTTTCTGGTGATCACATTTACAAGATGAACGTTGCCCACACCATAGACCAGCACGAGGACGCTCGAGCCGACATTTCGATTGCCGCCTTTCCAGTGCCGCTTGCCGAAGCTTCGAGGTTTGGCGTTTTGCAAGTTGACAATAGAGGTCGGGTCATCGAGTTTCAAGAAAAACCCAAAAACCCAAGCCCAATGCCAGACCGTCCAGACATGGCACTCGCCAGCATGGGCAACTATATTTTCAACCGCAAAACCCTCGAAGAACTGCTCGACGCCGACGCCCGCACCCCAGGCTCGAGCCACGACTTTGGCAAAGACGTGCTGCCACGTGCCTTGCGCGACGGCTATCACATTCAAGCCTACGATTTTGCCAAGAACCCAATCCCAGGCACGGACAAAGCCAACACCTACTGGAAAGACGTTGGAACGCTTGATGCGTACCACGAAGCCAGCATGGATTTGGTTTCCGCCGTGCCAGAATTCGACCTTTACAACCCCGAATGGCCCATCCGCACCGTCAACACCGACAGTCCACCCGCCAAATTTGTCCACGAGGGCGGTGATCGCAGCGGTCAAGCGTTTAACTCACTGATTGCCGGTGGTGTGATTATATCGGGCAGCACCGTGCGCGAGAGCATTCTGTTCCGTCGCGCCAGGGTCAATTCGTACTCGAACGTTTCCAGAAGCGTTTTGTTTGACGAAGTGGAAATTGGTCGTCACTGCGAAATTCGCAACACCATCATCGACAAAAACGTGACCGTGCCCTCACGCACCCAAATTGGCATGGATGCCGAAGCCGACATCGCTCGAGGTTTCAAAATCACCGAATCTGGCATTGTGATCGTGCCAAAAAGTTACAAGTTCAAATAATTGCGTTTTTTTCGGAGTCTCAAGCGTGCATGTCGCGCTCGAGACTTTTTTGTTTGCTGCGGCTTGTTAAGCTGTTATCATGAGCGAAGATATTTCACCCGACCCTCGAGACATCATCTGGGGCAAAGCCAAACGCGCCATTGAACGCCGTTTAACGCACCTCGACCCAGATTTGGAACGCTACGTGCGCGAATTTGCTTACGGGGAAATTTACAACCGTTCGAGCCTTCCATCTGGTTTGGACACCAAAACCCAAGAATTTCTGGCAACCGCCATGCTGATGGCGCTCGGCAACACGCTCGAGATCAAAACGCATTTGCAAGGTGCGTTGAATGCTGGGGCAAGCGAGCAAGAACTGCGCGAGGTGATTTTGTTCGCGATTCCGTATCTGGGTTTTCCAAGGGCGATAGGCGCAATGCAATCGTTGAAAGAATTGCTTATGGCTCGAGATTGAGAGTTGCTTGAAAACCTGTACGGTTCGAGCCAGTCCCAGCACCCGACGGCGGCGTGACACCCGTAGCCCCTCCCGTCCCAGGAACACCCACACTCGAGCCTCCAGGTGGTGTGGTGTGACTCCCGAAGCACTCGGAATACTTCCAGGCACACTCGAGTTCGGCGCAGTCACACTCGAGCACAGCATTCAAAGCTGGCGGCACAATACTCACTGGAGCACTTAATGCTGTGGAACTCGAGAACTCTGCTGGCGTGGTGGTTTGAGTTGAATTCGAGGTTGTGGTTTCTGGAGTTGATGCGCTCGAGGTTGGAGGGGTAACGGAAGATGCTGGAGGATTTATTGGGGTTGTGCTCGAGGAAATTTAACTTTAACTCAAAACTAAATTGGGGTTTCGCAAGCGAATCAAACTTTTGCTCAAAATTGCCGTGCTACCACGAACCTCGAGAATCGCTTATGATCTTTTATGCACGTTGAATACCACAATTGGTTCTCGAGCGCTCTGGGTCACGACATGAGCTTCAAGGTCTACGGTCATTACGGTCAACCCGTGCTGGCTTTTCCCGCCCAGGAAGGGCGTTATTACGACTTCGAGAATTTTGGCATAGTCGAGGCTTGTGCGGGATTGATTGAGGCTGGTCGCGTGAAAATTGTGGCGGTGGACGGCATCGACTGGCAGTCTTGGACCAATCAGGGGGCGCATCCGGCAGACCGCGCCAGGCGTCACGAAGATTATGACCGCCACATCATGCAAGAAATTGTGCCTTGGGTGCAAAACAATACGGGCTTAAAAACCATGTGGACGACGGGTTGCAGCATGGGCGCGTTTCATGCCTCCAATTTTTTCTTCAAACACCCAGACGCGTTTGACGGTGTGATCGCTCTGTCGGGTTTGTACCAACCGCACGATTTTGTTGGCGATGCGGGCGGCGAATCGGCGTACTTCAACGCGCCGTTGTGGTATCTCGAGCACATGAATGACAACCACGTTTTGAATGCTTACCGAAACTCGAGCATTGTTTTTTGTACGGGTCAGGGGGCATTTGAGGATGCCATGATTCGTGACACCAAGGCGATGCAATCGCTTCTCGAGCGCAAGGGCATTCCTGCGCGAGTGGAATTTTGGGGTGAGGATGTCAACCACGATTGGGTTTGGTGGCGCAAGCAATTGCCGTATTTTTTGAATGAATTGCTGGCATAATAAACCCCGCGCCACGTTCGCAATGCGGGTTAAGATCAGGAATTTTTAACCGCGACGATGCTCGAGAAAAATAGTTTGGATCAGCGCCAGTGCGATCAGGCGCTCGTCGTAATCGTCGTTCTCTTCGGCTTTGACTTGCTCGAGCGTAAAATTGCGCTCGAAAAAACTGCGTTTTTTGGAAATGATGTAACGTAAAACGCCTTGCTCGTCCTCGAGCAGATAACGCGGGTTTATAAACATGCTGATAAACGGTCCGATCAAGTCAATTTCGCCCAAGACAGCATCAATGACTTTGATCCAAGGATTTTCTTCACGAATTTTAAACACGGTCTTGTCGTTTGCGTCGGTCACAGTATAACGTGCTCGCAAAATAGAACGAAGCCCGTCGGCTTTGACCGCACCTATTTTGGTGTTGTCGGCAACCCGCGT
>JAYTKL010000484.1:0-10065 GCA_043730305.1 Deinococcales bacterium
CATGTCATACCACCAAACATCAGTACAAAAGGTGAAGGTCACGCATACTCTCGAAAAACAAACCCATGAAGCGCTGCGATCACTGGTGGCATCGGGCGTTGCTAAAGATGTCTCGAGCTACATTGAAAGCGCGGTCAAAAAAGCGCTGGCAGAACAAGAACAACAACATCTAGAACTCGAGTTAGAAGCTTTTAACGACCCAGAATATTGTGCCGAAGTCGCACAATTTGGCGATACTGGTCTTGAAGATTTGCAGCCGTTTCTTGAAAAACCGCAGTGAAACGCGGCGAGATTTGGCAAACCAATTTCGACCCAGCATTGCAATCTGAAGGCGCTGGAATACGTCCAGCCATTATTGTCAGCATTGATGATCTGAATGCTTCAAAAATGCCTTTGGTGACCACCATTTTGCTGACCAGTGTGTCCCCAAAAACCGAGGGCAGGTTAAACGTTCGCCTCGAACCAAGCCCAGAAAATGGTTTAAGCCGTACTTCATGGGCGCAACCCCATATTGTCAGAAGCATGAACAAACAACGCTTGCTGCATTTTCGTGGCAGATTGCATCCCGATGACCTGATGAGGGTCGAAATGGCGCTTCGTTCGGTGCTTGGATTATGACAACCTTGACCCGATATTTAATTTAGCTCGAGGTTTTTGCGTCGTTCCCCGCGCATTCCTGCCAGTTCGCGCCCAATCTCGAGCGCCCAATCCGAGTACACGCCTTTCAAGAATTCGCCTTGAAAAGTTCGCGCTGCTCGAGCGTCCTGCATGTCATACTGCCAGGTTACGTTCGGGTCAAGTTGGTACGCGCCGCGCAAAGCATTAACGCTGTTTTGCCAACCCAAAGCTTGGCGCAAGGTTTTCACCAAATTCCAAATCGCCCCTCGGGCTTTTTTGCGGTCATCAATGCCCAAATGCGTGAACATCGCGTCAACAATCATGTCAATGCTGGCAGCTCCGTTTTGCTCGAGCAGGTAGACCAGCAATTCTCCCGCTCGACTGGTGGGCGCAAGGTTCACGGGGCGGTCATTGATATAAACACTTAAAAGACCTTGCGCGACCACCCGAACCGTGATGCCTTGGATGTACTCGAGCGGCTTTGGGAAGGGTTTGTTGGCGGCGTACAGCAGTTGCATCAACTCGGGAAAACACCGTGCCTCTTCGCGGGCGTGCAAGGTTTCGACGGGCAGCCCTTCCAAGCGTTCCACCGCATTTTCGAGGTTTCCATCGCGGCGCAACAATTCGGCTTGGGCGATCTTAAAAAGCCATTGGTCGGAGACGCTGACCAACGTGCCAACTTTGCTTAAGGCGTCTCGAGCAGCCGTGTTTTGACCCAATGCCAAGAAGGTCATGGCTCGAGAAATTTGAATTTGATCGTGGTTGAGGGTCTTGTCTTGCAAGGCGAACTCGAGGGTTTCGAGGGCTTCGCCTGCACGACCTGCAAGGCGTAAGGTTTGGGCAAGACCAAAATACGAATTATTGCGATCAATCAAATCCTGCGAATCACGAATCGCTTCACGGTACACAGTTTCGGCTCGACTCCATTCCCCCAACATTCGGCGGGAGGCTGCCAATCCGTTCAAGACGGTTGTTCTGACCATGATATTTTTTGAATTTTTGCATAGACTTTGCGCCTCGAGAAAATGACGTTCAGCTTCTGGCTCGAGATCACGCAAAGCCGACATACCCAGGTTGTAACGAGTCCAGGCAAGCATCTTGACATCTGGTTTCAACAATGCGAGCGCCTTTAGCCAAACCGCTCGAGCCTCAATACTCTTATTGCTGAGGTCTAAAAACCCCCCTTGATTGAATAACACATAACCAAGTTCAACCCCAGTGAGGTTTTGAACAGCATGATAAAAAGCTTCTTGCCAAGGTTTGCCAAGATTGAACAAAGCAAAACCAAGTTTCCCCCACGCAATTCCGAGAAGTTCATCTTGCAAATGTGGAACAATACCCTCGAGTAAGTCACAGGCTTCTTTGTACTGTCGCAATGCCAAATGACTTTTAGCGCACTCCAATTGAACCTGCGCACTTTTCTCAATCCCATGATGCTCGAGTGCTTGTTGATTGAACTCGAGTAATGCTTGAAGGTCATCATTAAACATCAAGGTTCTGGCGTACAAAAATGCAACCTTTAAAGATTCAACGCGAACACGATATGGAATTCGTTCCAAAAGCGCTTGTGCTTTTTGCCAGGTTGCTTGATCTTGCGATCTTGACAATGCCAAATCTAAAACTCGAGGAATTTTCTCGAATTCATTTTGCTCGAGTAGCAATTCACTCGAAATAAGAGCATCAGAAAACTTAACGAATCCCATGCTGTTCCCCCAAATCATTGTGTCATAAGTGGCGAGAAAATGTTCATTTTCTCGCCACCAAAAAAGTCAAATCAGCATTTTGGGCAAAATTGGGGTCCATCCACCAAAATAATCCTCGCTCCAGATTTCTCGAGTGTCTGCCCTACCACCTGATGCTTGGCAAAATTCGTGCCAAATTGCACACCAACAAAAACCGAAGCGATCACGAGCATTGCAGCCAATACCGATTGTTGAACAACTTTTGCAGTACGATTCATAAGTTCCTCCTAAGCGGGTGGAGCGTGGATGCGGGGGTTTGCCGACCTGACCGCATCCTGTTTTTTGCCGAAATCCAGTCCAAAACGCAGCTCGAGCGAATGGTCTACACGTTCTCACCTCCCCTAGAATCTCGAGCTTGAAGTTTTCTCGAGCGCCAAAATGCTGCAAGTTGTTGGAAAATCTGGAATCTCGAGAAGCCACGGGTTTTTTGAGGGCAGGTGTTTTGTAAAAGTCGGTATTGGTCGGCTTCGTGATGAAGGGTTTTGAGGCGGTCTTGGTTGAGCAGTTCGGTACGGTAATCGTTCAAGGGGTCATCTCCTTCAAGCTTAAAATGCGATTCGTGACAGCCAAATACGTGTTCTGGTCAAGGTTTTTGGTTGATTTGATCTTGCTACCAGCAGCATGACAGGTCACCTCCTACCGACCCCTTTCCAAAACCTGTCCAAATCCGCTACACTGCTCTCGTGATCCTCATTACGTTTGGAGGTTTGCAATTAAGCGGAGCCGATTTTGGTCGGCTCAAACCTTTACTGCTGCTCGCGTACCTTGCCGTTGGAGGTCGCCGAGATCGCAAGCATTTGGCAACACTGTTCTTTCCTAAAAACGCTGACCGACTCAATAACCTGTCCATCACGCTCAGCCGATTGCGAAAAGCCGCGCCAGGAATCATTGAGGCAGATGAAACCCGAGTTTGGACGAACGTCAACACCGACGTTCAAGAGCTTTTGACGGCGCTCGAGAATCATGATTTGAAAGCCGCGCTCGGTCTTTACCAGGGCATGTTTCTTGAGGGTGTACACATTGACGATTGCGGTGAAGAACTCGAGCGTTGGATGTTCGACCAGCGCGAGTTGCTGGCTGGACACATGCGCCGCCTGTACCTTGTCAACGCGGAACAGGAAGCCACACGCGGGAATTTTGAAATTGCCAGCCAACACGCCGAAACCGCGTATTTGTTCCCTGGCGCTCCAGAACCCGAACTGGAGGATTTAAGACGCTTGTACCCGCTCTTGCTGCTTGGCGGCAGCCGTGAGACCGCGCATGTTCGTCAAGAAGCCGAAGCGTTTGGCTTAACACTTCAAAGCAACCTCGAGACCATCCGCAGTCAATACCAACCCGTCTTGCTCGGGCGTGAACGCGAACTCGAGCGATTGAGGACTTTGGGCGAGGGCGAGTGGGCATGGGTACGTGGCGGTTCGGGCATGGGCAAAACCACGCTCTTAAAAACCATCTCGGGGCATCAATTGATGGCTCGGGCTGGGCTGCCTTATGCCACCCTCGAGCCATTTGTTGGCACAGCTTTAAGCGACGGCGAGGAAGCCATGCTGCGGATGTTGGCAAAACTTCAAGGCGTGTTGTTAATTGACGGTTGGCATCAGATGGATATTGAAAGTCAAAATGTACTTCAACGCTTGCGGCAATTGCGCCCAAGTCTTAGGGTCGTGGTGGCATCCCGCGACGCGCCACCGTTCGAGGTCGAACACCTTCTCGAGTTGACCACGATCAGTCCAGACGCTTTAACTGTTCACGCTGGCGCTTGGGAAGCCACGGGCGGCGTTCCCGCACTGGTCGGCGCGTACTTGCGAGGTGAACCGCTTGTCACAGCCTTTGAAGCCCGTTTGAACAACATGAGCGCCACCGCTCGAGAGGTCTGCTTTGCGCTGGCGTTGCTTGAAGAACCTGACCTGGTTTTGGTACGTCGGGCGCTCGAGTTGCCCGCCGCGAGCATGGCGCAAGCCACCAATGAACTTTTGGCGGTGGGACTGATCGAAAATTCTGGACACATTCGGTTGCGCCAACCTGCATTGGATTGGCTCGAGAATCAACAAAATTTTGCTGCAAAGCTTGCTTTACGCTTGGCGAGGCAAAAGCAAGGGATAGAGGCGTTTCCGTTGTATCAACGTGCTCGAGTCTTATGGGACGAAAGTGATATTGAACAGGTAGAGCAAAGCTACCTAGCGTGGGCAGATGAATTTTTAAAACGGGGCTTTCCACAGCGTGCAGTTGACACATTAAAGGATTGTCCAAAAAATTCGATTGTGCAATTTCGTTATGCACGGGCTTTGGAACGAGCAGGAAAATACAATGATTCCATCAAGATTCTCGAGCAACTCGAGGAAACAGTGGAAGTCATTGCCTTGAAATCATCACTGTTGTACCGTCTGGGCGAACGTGATGCCGCATTAAAAGCCGCAAATGCTGTAAAAAACGGTTCATTGGAAGCACAAGCCGAAGCTCAAAATACACTTGGGAAATTGGCTTTTGCAAAAGGCGCATATTTAGAAGCTGAAGAACATTTCAGCCGTG
Source organism: Deinococcales bacterium (assembly GCA_043730305.1). Classification (GTDB taxonomy): domain Bacteria; phylum Deinococcota; class Deinococci; order Deinococcales; family JAAFIG01; genus JANXTZ01. The sequence goes on from JAYTKL010000484.1 coordinate 4,887, forward strand.
CTGCCCCATTGTGGCGAGCCGCAGGTGAGCGCAATCGCTGGGTTGAAGCCCTAAACAACCGCGCTGTGGTACGAAGCCAGAATGGAGGGCATGATGCCGCCGCCTTTCAAGAAGCCCTTGAAGCTGCGGGGGATCACTTGCCCAATCGTGCTTTGGTGTTACTGAACATGGCAAAAGGAATGAGCCGACAAGATAGCTACGAAGAGGCAGTATTGTTAGCCTCAGAATCCTTTGAAAATGCCTTAAAAGGCGGCTCTTTGCAAACTGCTTGCACCGTATCTCATAATTTAGGAACTTATTACGAACATCTCAACCAACTCCCAGAAGCAAAGGAGGCTTATAACAAGTGTGTTGATCTTGCTCAAGAATTGGGAGATGCACGTATGGTTGGCAATTCCTTAGCAAAAATAGCTTTGCTTAATAAAAATAAAACTGCCTTAAATGTGGCTAAGAAACTTCTTGAAGATTCAGGACACTCTGTTGCTGAAGCAAGAGAATATGTCAAAAACTCTTGATTAAGTCAGAATTTAGTGGTTCGCACTAATGAATTTAGGGGAAATAATTATGAAAATTCAAATGACATTTCTAGGAGTAATTTTTTTAGTTTTTTTTACAGTCAGTGCTCAAATAGATGATTCTAAAGTAAATTCGGAATATTACAGAAGACCAGAAACCAAAGTCAGTTTTATTCAAGAATGGTGTGTCCCAGATTCAAAAAATGTCATTAGAAATAGTAAAATTTTAAATGATATTTCTAGCTATTTTCAAAAAATATTTTCTGGTGTTAGATTTACAACAAAAATTATAAACTTAAAAAATACTGTTAGCAAAAAAGAATGTGTGTCTGGAAATAAAGTTGTAGTATTAAATATTAAAAGTATAGATTTATTCCTTGAAGAGAAGAAAATACCTAGATTTTATGAGTTTTTTCGTAAAGATTTTGAAGTAACTAAAGCATATAAGGATTTTGAATCAAAAATGAGAGGTTTTTTTAGTGAACCGCTCTCTCCTTTGCGCCCTGAAAAAGTTTTCGTACTTGCAAGACACGATGTTTACGAATTAGGTCCAGATAAACTGGGACGTCAGACTGATGAATTAAATATAGATTACAAAAAATACATACCCTATATTTCAAAAACTAAACTTGAAAAAGTCAACGTATTTGTCCTTGATTCAGCTTATTCTAATAAAGAAAATGATCTGTTAAACATAATTGATGATGCAAATCACGGAAAACCAATTTCTATTTTAATAAATAGTATAGCTAATTCAAATCAAGTTGTAATTCATCCCATTAAAGTATGCGGAAAAAATTCAGCAAAACAAATTTCTACTGGCATTAATCCAAAAGCTCTTTGCTATGAAAGTGACGTTATTGAAGCTCTTGAAAAAATCAAATCCAATGAAGACTACTCAAATGCGATAAATATTTTTAACATGAGTTTCGCAAGTTTTTATACAAGTGAAAAATATTTACCACAAAATTACTCAGATTCAATATCACAATTAATTTCTATAAATGAATCTACAGATGGCTTACCAAAAAATATATTTATTGCTTCTGTCGGGAATATAACATCCGCATTATATCAAGATTTTCGCAAATATCATGAAAAAGGTGGACTTTACGTTTTTCCTGCAAGGTATTTCAACGTTATTGGCGTTGGTTCTTATGGAAATTTCAATGGAACACTTAAACCTTCGGGATTAGATGTACTTGGCGATCATTTTAATATTTATGCTCCAGGTCGCTGGATAGAAATTGGATCAGAGAAGTATTCTGGATCATCATTTGCGACTGCTTTTGTCTCCGGCATATTAGCTCACATTGCATCTAGATGTTATGAAAAAATAAATCAAAGCGAGATGGATAACGAAAATCTTGTTCAAAGATTTTTAAAGAGTGAAGATGTGTGCAAAACTAAATGAAAATTCCTTTTTTTCCTTCCTCAAAACTCAGGTTGAAACTCCCCCCATTCACGCCGCAACACCCCACAAATTTCCCCCAGCGTCGCCGCCGCACGAAATGCTTCAATCACAAACCCAAATAAATTCTCCGACCCTCGAGCCGCAATAGACAGTTTCTCGAGCGCGGCATCTGTAACACTTTGATCTCGAGCCGCACGGTAGGCTTTGACTTGCGCGGCACGTTTCGCATCGGTGCTCGAGTCAATCTTTTGAATCGGCACGCTGGCGCTGCTGGCGCTCTGAAATTTGTTCACGCCCACCACAATTCGCTCGAGTTTTTCGATGTCGCGTTGAAATCGGTAGGCGGCTTCCTCGATTTCTTTTTGAATGAAGCCCTGCTCGACTGCCGCCACGCTGCCGCCCAAACTTTCGATGCGCTCGATCATTTCCAATGCCTCACGCTCGAGTTGATCCGTTAAGGCTTCAACGTAATAACTGCCGCCAAGTGGGTCTGGTGCTTTCGTCACGCCGCTTTCAAACGCCAGCACTTGTTGGGTGCGCAGGGCAAGCGTGGCACTTTCGGAGGTCGGCAGCCCGAGCGCCTCATCGAAGGCATTGGTATGCAGGCTTTGCGTGCCGCCCAGAACGGCTGCCAGGGCTTGGTAGGCTGTCCTGACCGTGTTGATATTGGGTTGTTGTGCCGTCAGGGTGCTGCCGCCCGTCTGGGTGTGAAAACGCAGCATCCAGGATTTCTCGAGTTTCGCCCCAAATTCGTGGCGCATCATGTGCGCCCACATGCGTCTTGCCGCCCGAAATTTTGCCGCTTCTTCAAAAATGTCGTTGTGACTGGCGAAAAAAAAGCTTAAACGCGGCGCGAACTCGTCTAGGTTCAAGCCTCGCGTCAGGGCGGCTTTGACGTAAGCGCGGGCGTTGGAAAGCGTGAAGGCAATTTCTTGGGCGGCGGTGCTGCCCGCCTCGCGGATGTGATAGCCGCTGATGCTGATCGTGTTCCATTTGGGAATGTGGTGGGTGCAAAACTCGAAGACATCGGTAATCAATCGCATGGATTGTTGGGGCGGGTATATGTACGTACCACGGGCAATATATTCTTTCAAAATATCGTTTTGTACCGTGCCACCAATTTGATCAAAACCCACGCCCTGCTCTTCGGCAACCAGTGCGTACAATGCCAGCAACATCATGGCTGGCGCGTTGATGGTCATGCTGGTCGTGACGCGTCCGAGCGGGATTTCGTGAAACAAAGCTCGCATGTCATCCAGGGTCGCAATGCTCACACCGACGCGTCCGACCTCGCCCAAACTGAGGGCATCATCGGGGTCTAGCCCCAGTTGCGTGGGCAGGTCAAACGCCACCGAAAGCCCCGTTGTGCCTTGCTCGAGCAGGTGCTTGTAACGCTGGTTGGATTCTTCGGCGCTGCCAAATCCTGCGTATTGGCGCATCGTCCAAGCCCTGGTTTTGTACATGTCCGTGTGAATGCCACGGGTGAAAGGGTATTTTCCAGCCTGCTCGAGGGTTGTGTTGCTCATGATGATTAAATTATAGGGGTTTCTCGAGCACTTCGAGCTTTTGCCTGTTAAACTCGAGGCATTCAAAGCCTGGAGGCGCAAGTATGTTTGAACTTTCAACGCTCGAGAAATTCGTTTTCGTCTTGATCGCTGGTGTGTTTGGTTCGTGGGCAGCAACCTATTTTTACCGTATTTTTAAAGGCATCAGCCGTGGTCAAGCCGACCCTGACGACCGATTTGACAATATTGTCTCGAGGGTTGGCGCGGCACTCTGGATGACTTTGACCCAACAGCGCGTGTTTAGAGACCGCATTGTGGTCAGTGCCTTGCACAGTTTTATTTTCTTTGGATTTACGTTTTATCTGCTGGTCAATTTAATTGATGCGTTGGAAGCTTTTTTTGGTTTGGATGTTTCCTCGAGCAACTGGGCTGGAGCACTGTACAACCTCAGCGCAGATTTGCTGACGGGTGCAATTTTGTTTGGTGTTGTCAGTTTGTGGGTCAGACGTTTTTTTACGGCAAACGGCGCAAAAGCGTTTCGGTTTAACTCGAGTACACTTTTGCACGAAGACGTGAAAAACGGCAGGATTCCCAGCGACAGTGCCATCGTCAGCGGCTTTATCACCTTCCATGTCGGGATGCGGCTTATTGGACAGGCGTACAAGATGCTCGAGCAGGGTGGCGATGTTTTTCAACCTGTCGCCACAACAATGGCAGGTCTTCTCAACTCGAGTTTTGGACCGACACAAACCGCAATCGAACTCGGGCGACATGTTGGGTTTTGGGGCGCATTGGGCAGCATTTTGTTGTTCCTGCCGTACTTTGCCCGCAGCAAGCACATTCATATTTTTATGGCGACCGTCAAATACTCGCTCGAGCGCAAACGGAACGGCGAAAGTTTGGGCAGTGGCGTGCTGCCCACCATGAATTTAGAAGCTGAAACTTTTGGCGCGGCAAAACTCGAGGAATTGAGTTTTGCAAGACTTCTGGATGCTTACGCTTGCATTCAATGCAATCGCTGCCAAGATGTCTGCCCTGCCAACGTCACGGGCAAGGCGCTCTCTCCTGCCGCGCTCGAGATCAACAAACGCATGGAATTAAACCACTTGATTGGCAGTCCGTTCGAGTTGCGTCCAGCTTTTGTTGAAGGCTCGAGCAGCCCGCGTGGCTTGCTCGAGTTTGCGATTTCCGAGGAAGCGGTTTGGGGCTGTACCACGTGCGGGGCGTGCATGGAAGTGTGTCCGACCCAAAACGAACAGATGCTTGACATCGTGGACATTCGCCGCGAACGCGTGATGATGCAGGGCGAGTTTCCAAAACAATTGCAAACTGCATTTACAGGCATGGAACGTCAAGGCAATCCTTGGGGAATCTCGAGCGACAAACGCATGGAATGGGCAGAGGGTTTGAACGTGCCGACCATAGACCAAAACCCGAATCCCGACGTGCTGTACTGGGTGGGTTGCGCTGCAAGTTATGACCCGAGCGCTCAAAAAACATCTCGGGCTTTTGTGCAACTCCTCGAGAAGGCGAACGTGAACTTTGCGGTGTTGGGCAAGAAAGAAAGTTGCACGGGCGACACGGCACGCCGCGCCGGCAACGAATACTTGTACGTCGAAATGGCAAGCAAAAACGTGGAAGTTCTCAACACCGTCAAACCAAAATTGATTGTCGCCACCTGCCCGCACTGCATGAACAACATCGGCAACGAATACAAGCAACTCGGCGGAGATTACACCGTCATG
>JAYTKL010000485.1:0-1919 GCA_043730305.1 Deinococcales bacterium
CTCGAGCGAGTCGCCAATGCGGTGATCGGCTGGGAAAATACCAATGATGGCATCTTCGCCTTGGGTTTTGACGATTCGCAGGGTGGCAAGAAGAACGGCTGCGGCGGTATCTCGCGCTTTTGGTTCGACGATTAAATTCTCGAGCGGTAATTCTGGTAGATGCTCGAGAATGAGCGCTTGGTGCATTTGGCTTGTCACGATGTGAAGGTTGTCAATGCCGTGTTGTGCCAGTGGCTCGAGACGGTCTGCCGTGGCTTGCAACAGGCTTCTGTTACCGCCGTCAAGCGTCAAAAACTGTTTGGGCTTGGCACGTCTCGAGAGCGGCCAGAATCGCTCGCCGCTTCCTCCAGCCAAAATAACGGGTACAAAATTCACATGAACCTCGGTGTGCGAGTTGACTCGCAGGCAGCAGAATATAACATCTAAAAATTAAAAGTTAAACTGTTTGTCATGATTCAGTTTGGAACGGACGGCTGGCGAGCCATTATCGCTGAAGAGTTTACATTTGAAAATGTTGCTCGAGTTGCTCAAGCACATGCCCAAGCCATCAAACGTGCTGGAGGCTCGAAGGTTTTGATCGGTTTTGACTCGAGGTTCGCGTCGGACCGGTTTGCGCTTCGCGTGGCTGAGGTCATGCGGGCGTTTGGTCTGAGAGTTCAGGTTTCTGAAGGTATTATCCCAACGCCGGTGCTTTCGCTGGCGGTCAGGAATGCTGGCGCAGATGCTGGCGTGATGATTACCGCCTCGCACAATCCGAGTCCCTATAACGGTTACAAGATCAAAGGTTTTTATGGTGGCAGCGCCACACCCGAGCTGGTGGCATTGGTCGAGCATGAACTCAGGCAACTCGAGCAACCTGTTTGGGATTCGCACACGCCAGTACAGCGATTTGACGCCCAAGAAGAGTATTTTCAGCAGATTTCTAAAATCCTGAATCTCGAGGTGTTGCGTCAGTACACAGGGCGTTGGTTTTTTGATGCGATGGGCGGCGCTGGGGCTGGCTGGTTGAAAGCGTTTTCAATATGGGCAAAACTACCGCTCGAGCTTATTCAATTGCGTCATCCTGCCCATCCGTTGTTTTACGGTGCGAATCCAGAACCAATCGATAAGAACCTCGAGCCTCTGATGCAGGCTTTGCGTTCTGAGTCTGGTTTGGTGTTCGGCGTGGCAACGGACGGCGATGCGGATAGACTTGGGGCGGTTGCGGCTGGCGGTGCTTTTTTTAATTCGCATCAGATTTTTGTGGTCTTGCTGGCGCACTTGGCACGAAAGGGATTGCGAGGACGGGTCATCAAGACCGTTTCGACCTCGAGTTTGGTGGATTTGCTGGCTGCAAAACTGGGTTTTGAACTGCTCGAGACACCAGTGGGTTTTAAGTACATCACCAATGCGTTTCTCGAGGGCGAGGACAACTCAGCAAAAGCGGTCTTGATTGGCGGCGAGGAAAGCGGCGGTCTTGCCGTGATGGGGCATGTGCCCGAACGGGACGGGCTGCTGAATTCGCTGTTGTTGCTCGAGTCTGTGGTCAGTTCTGGACTGTCAATAGAGCAGCAATTTCAGGCTGTCGAGCAAGACTTGGGGGTGACCCATGCTTACGACAGAATTGATCTCGAGCTTGAAGCTGGCTTTGATAAATCTGCATTTCTGGTCAAGGCTTCTAAAATCTCGAGTGTTGCAGACCGAATTGTGCGTCGTGTCAATACGTTGGACGGGGTCAAGCTCGAGTTTGAAGGTTTTGGTTGGTTGATGTTCAGGGCGAGCGGCACAGAGCCAATGTTGCGGGTGTACTGCGAGACGCAAACTGCAACTGAGGTTGCACGGATTCTGGGAGCGGCTCGAGCGCTGGTATTTGCCTAAATTTTTATAGTTCAAACCAAGCCTTGAGTGCTGGGGCAACACCAGTCAAATCGGTCACGTTC
>JAYTKL010000486.1:0-4699 GCA_043730305.1 Deinococcales bacterium
ACCGATTGCCAGGCAAGTTGGGTGTTGGCGCCAACGCCGATAAAGTCGGTTAAAAAGTAGGTGAATCCTGCGCCGAGTTGCACGGTGAAAACGCCTGGATTCAGTTCGTAACGGTAATTAAAGTTGCCGCGCAGGAAAAGAACTTCGCTGGTTTCATAGCTGGCAACGAACAAACCCTCGAGGTAATCGCTGGCATCGGCGGCTGATCGGTAAATACCGAATTTGCCAAAGTTGTTGCCAATTAAACTGAACTGATCGGCGCGGAGTGCCAGGGCAATGCCAAACTTGCCACCGTCTGCATATTTCGCGTCTGGGTTTTTTGACCAGACTGCGGGGTCTACGGCGTACTCGAGGTTCGGGAAGATCACAAAGTTGGGGCTGATTTGGGCGAGCACACCGACTTGGTAGACTTGCTTAACCGCACCGTTGCCATTGACTGACAAGCCCACGCTGGCGTTGGCTTTGGTGGTTTTATCGTCGTAACGTAAGCCAATCGTGCCGCCGTAACCGCTGTTGGCGCTGGTGCTTCCGAAGGTCGCTTGACCACCCAATTGGGCGCTGAAGTTGTTACTTAATGGAATGTCGGTGTCAATACCAACGGCGGCTTGACCACTTTCTGGACTTGCAGTGTCCAAACCGTAGCTGGCGGTGATGTTGGTCTGTCCGAACGCGTCTGGAATCAGGGCGTTGTTACCGGTGAGGGTGCGGATCAATTCTTGGTTGGTGAACGTGCCACGCACGCCAAAATTGAGCTGCTGGCGGATGGTGTCGCCGTAGGTCAGGGTATCAGAAAAACGCAAACTGAAGTTGCTCGAGAGTGGCAGCTCGAGTCCGACCTCGGTGCTCGAGTTGGTTTTGCCGATCAAAAATTGTTTGTGCAGCAATGTCAGTTTGAGTGCGCCCAACGGAATTTCTGCGCCCAGGGTGGCAAACATGTCAAAGTTATTTAAAGCTGGGTTGAGGGTGGCGTAAGCGCCAAGTGACAGTGCCAGTCCGCTGCCAAAATTGTTGCGGGCGTTCAGGCTGAAAGTGTTGTTTGCGCCTGGGGTGGTGTTTTCGTAGAGTTGGCTGTGGGTGATGTTGGCATTGACGCTAAAACCGTTCGGGTCGCCAAGGCTGGCAGCAATGTTGAGGTTGCGTCCGGCGGTGGCGGTCAAGCCGTTGCGGACTGGGTCCAAATAGCCGATTGCCAGGTCTTGGTAACGCACCCTAAAGTTAAAGCCGCCGCCGGTGTAATTGACTTGAGCGCCGAATCCAAGTGCGCCGCCGCTCGAGGTTCCTTCAAGCCCGAGGTCAAAACCACCTGCGCTGTAGCCCACGCCCACACCATACAAGAAGTCTGGGTTGACTGCCGGTTTGAGCAAAATGGCTGTACCGGTGATGTTGAATGCGCCTGCGTTTAAACTTGCCTGAGCGCCAAATTGCCAGTTTAAGTCTGCTTTGGAACGGGCGAAATCAACTTCGACAAATTGCGGGTTGCCGTTTGAATCGCTGGCATTGAGGCTTTTGCGCAGTTCGATGCGACCCGTTTTGTAATCGATGGTGTAATCGACGTTGCGATCTAAGATTTTCTGACTCAAACGCACGGTACAAGAACCGACAATCAGTTGTCCTGATGGGTTAAAGGTGCATGAACTGCGATCATAAACGGCAATCACGACCCGTTCGCTGGATTCAAAAACATCGGTTTTGTACGGGGTAGAGTTGCTGTCAATCACGTAATAAAGGCGCGTACCATCGCCTTGAAGCGAAAAGAACTTGTTGGCATTGGGGCGGTTGGTCGCAAAGGCGTTCAGGTTGATGCCACCCGCACGGTACTGTCCTTGAAAGCCGTTAAAGTTCGGGCTGTAATTGGTCAGAATGCCCGTAAAACCTGGCGTGATCTGTCCGTACATCAGGTACGAGTTACCACTCTCGAGTTTCAAGTAAAAGCTGTCACTCGAGCGCACGTCGCTGCCGCCCGTGCTGCTGTCGCCAAGCAGTGGGAATCGGTTGGTGTCGTAAGGGTTGGCTGGTGGCAGCAGACTGCCGCCAAAATTAAAACCTGAGTTTGCCTCGGCAGGGTCTTTGACGCCGTTTTCGTTGGCATCAACATAATCTTTGACTTGCAGGTTGATGGCGGCGGTCAATGTGACGCCTGTGGCAATTTCACCTCGAGCGAAGGCGCGTAAACCGCCCGAGATACTGAAATCACCGCTTGAAAGCCCAAGATCGCCCTGAGCACCGATGTTACCGACCAACAAGAACGGGCGCACTGGGGCTTGGGTGTCGCTGGTGGTTGGGGTTAAGGGGTCGCGGCTGCCGATGCTGAGTTCTGAGACTTTAAAGTTGCGGCTCGAGGAAATTGTGCCGTTTGAGTTGGTCACTCGAGCCTCGATTTGGACTTCGGTGATCGGGTTGTTGTTGCCCGGTTGTTGTGACAAGCCAGAGAGTTGCACGCGTCCGACACCGCCGACCAAACGGACTTGATAGCCAGAAATACTGGGTTCGGCGTCTGGGGTGATCGGGTCTACATTTAACTCGAGGGTGGCGTAACTGTCGCTGGCAGCAAGACCGTTTGCGTCAAAAGCTTCGACCAGAACAATGGCATTGATGCCATTGTCGGTTTGTGGATTGATGACACTGACTTTTAAAACGCTGGCTTCGCCGCCAATTGGACGGTTGTTGCTGCTGGGGACTCCTGCCAGTGGGATGGCTGCGTTTAGGGCTGGCAGCAAGGTGGCTGGGTCGCCTTGCAGCACACGAACCACGCATTCGCCGCAGGTTTTGCCGATGGCGCTTTTGGGGTCAAGGGCGGTCACGCCAGCACCTGGTTTGCCTGGGGACAGCAACAGAACGCCAACGCGGTCTGTCGGCATGACCAACGCACCCGTGTGGCTCAGGCGGTAGGTCAGACCGTAAACGCTGCTGGCTTGGGCGATGCTCATTAAAACGTTCGATTTGCGGTTTTGTTTTGCCAGCATGGCTTGGTAGGCTTTGGCTGGAATCACCCAGAACAAGCGGTCACCGGAGACATAGGGGTCGGCAAATGGTGTTCCAGCGTCGCTGGCGTACTGGGTCACATTAAAGCTTGGGTTACTGAGCAATCGGCTCGAGCCTTTGATGTAGGTCGCGTTGGCAGGAATTCGGTCTGAAAGAATCACGCTGCTGTTGCTGCCGAGCACTTGGTCTACCTTGCCCAGCACAATGACTTGGCTTTCACGGGTTTGGGCTGGCAAAGGTGCGCGGGCAATACTGATGCTGCTGGTGTCGGCGATATTGCAGTTTGGCTCCAAGCTGGCGCGAATGACGGCGTTGCTGACCGACCTGATGGCTTTGACGCCGATGCTGGCGGTCAGTGGTTGTCCAGCTTGGACGCTGCCCGCCGAGGTCAGCGAACCCGTGACCAGTTGCAGGCTTTCTGGCAGGGTGAAGCTCAGGCTGGTTGGGATGGCGTATGGGAATTCGGTGCTGACGGTGGCGCTGATGCTGGCGCTTTGACCGACGGTCAAGTTTAGGCTTTGCGGGTTCAAACTCAGGCTCAGTTGCACCGCGAACTCTAGGTTGACGTTTGAGAGTTGATCGCTGCGCACCGCAATCGTGACGGGGGTACTGCTTGAGCCTGGTTGGGCGTCTGGCAGCACGGTGTAATCGCCCGCCTCGAGTTGCAAACTGGCTGGCGTTTGGTAATGCGTGCCGTTGATGGTGAATCCTGCGCCGACAATCGGAGTGCTGGTGGCGCAACTTAAGGCGCTGGCGGTGACGTTCAGTTGACCTTTTGTTGGTGCTGGTGGAATTGGCGGAACAGGTTTGAGCACCTCGAGGCTGGCTTGGGCGCTGTTGTTGACCAGGGTCGTTTCGGTCTCTAAGCCTTTGACGGTGGCGGTGTTGACAATTTTGCCCTCGAGTGTGGCTTTGGCGGTCACGGTGATGGTGACGGTTGCGCCGACGGACAGCGTTCCAATGTTGGCGGTCACTGTGTCGTTGCTGGCGCTGACTGTGCCTTGGCTGGATGTTGCGCTTATGTACTCGAGTCCTGCTGGCAGGTCATCGCTGAGGCTAACGCCTGTGGCGGCGCTCGGTCCGTTGTTGCTGGCGGTGATCGTGTACAAAACCGTGTCGCCAATATTGACTTGGCTCTGGTCAACGCGCTTGGTGATCGCCAGGTCAATGATTGGGTTGACCTGAACTTTGGCATTGGCGGTCTGGGTCGTGCCGTTCCATTTGACGGTTGCCACGTTCTCGAGTTCGCCCACCGCGTTGTTCGAGGTGGTCGTGACCACCGTGAAGGCACGGCTCTGACCAGGCTCGAGGTTGAAGCTTTCAAACAGGTTCTCGCCGTTCAAACCGGCTGGCAGCACGTCGGACAGTTGAATGTTGCTGGCGCGGGTTGCACCGGTGTTGACCACGGTGATCGTGAAGTTGACCTTCTCGCCCGGTTGGGCAGTGCTGCGGTCTGCGGTTTTGGTCAGTTTGATTTGGGCTGGCTCGAGCACGCGCACGCTGGCGCTGGCTTGCTGTTGCCCGCCATTCCAGTTCAGGTTGGCGGTGTTGGTGATTGAACCGCTGGCATTCTCGCCCACGGTGACGGGAACGGTGAAGGTCTTGCTCTCCCCTGCTTTCAGGTCAAACGTCTGGTTGAGGTTCTGACCGTTCAAACCGACTGGCAACACATCTACCAGTTCGATGCCTCGAGCGGTGCTGCTGCCCGTGTTGGTAA
>JAYTKL010000487.1:0-3246 GCA_043730305.1 Deinococcales bacterium
CTCGAGCCTGGAGGCACTTTAAAAGCCCCGCGTGACCCTGCCGAAAAACTCGAGCTTGGACTGAAAAGTGGGACGTACAAACTCAGTCTCGAATCATTACGCGCAAACCCGCACGGTTTGGATTTGGGGGCGCTCGAGCCGCGATTACCAGAACGACTTTTGACGCCAAACAAACGCTTGCAACTCGCGCCAGATTTGCTGATTGCCGATTTGACCCGTGCCAAAATTGAACTCGAGCAACCCAAACCCGAACTGGTCTTGATCGGACGGCGCGAGTTGCGCAGCAACAATTCTTGGATGCACAACTCGGAGCGTTTGGTGCGCGGCAAGAACCGTTGCACTTTAATGATTCACCCAACAGATGCGGCGCAAACAGGAATTTTGGAAGGCTCGAGCGTAAGGGTTAGCTCAAAGGTCGGTAGCGTCGAACTGCCCGCCGAAATCACCGAGAACATCATGCCTGGGGTGGTCAGCATTCCGCACGGTTACGGTCATGCCAGACAAGGCGTCAAGCTCGAGGTGGCAAGCAAAAATGCGGGGGTGAGCATCAACGATTTGACCGATGAACATTTGATCGATGATCTGACAGGCAACGCCGCATTTTGTGGCGTCAGTGTCAGCCTTCAAGCTTTGAGCGCCTGATTTTTAAGTCACGAGCATCAATCAGATTTGATGCTCGAGATAAACGGAATGTTGCGGTCAAGGTGCGCTCTGTCCAAACCGTAACCGTAAACGTAAGCGTCGGGAATCGTGAAACCCAGGTAATCGACTGGCACTTCGACTTTGCGTCTCGAGGGTTTAGAAAGTAACGCCGCGACTTTTAAGCTGGCAGGACCACGCCCGCCCAAATAACCGAGCAAGTAATTGATGGTCAAACCCGTATCCACAATGTCTTCGACCAAAATCACGTCCAGGTCATGAAGTGGCAAGCTTAAATCTTTAATCAATTTCACTTCGCCCGAAGTTTTGGTTTGCGTGCCGTAACTTGAGACTGCCAGAAAATCGATGGTCAGCGGCAGTTCAATGGTTCGGGTCAGGTCGGACATGAAATGATACGCGCCGTTTAAGACACAGATCAAATGCGGTTTTTTGCCCGCGTACTCTTTGGTGATCGCTGTACCCAACTCGAGAATCCGCGCGTGAATTTGTGCGGTACTGATTTGCACCTCGCCGTCACCAGGCGTGAAGACTGAAGGATCACTCATTGGTGTTGTTTCTGGCTCGAGAATGACCGTGAGAACAAGAACACGCCAATCGCAATCACGATCAGGAAAACAATCGGATATTGAACTGCCAAAAGCGGTAGCATCACGCAAGCAACAATGGAAGCAATCACAAAAACCACAATCCTAAAAATAACCACACTTCACCTCGAGAAGCCCAGTCTAGCGTATTTGGCAATTTCACTCAATGCCAAAGCTGTGACAGTGTACTGAAAATCACAACAATGTCATTTTCAGTACGCATTTTTGATAGGGCAAGGGTGTACTATTCAAAAGTTCGCGCTCGAGAATCGAAGCGCAGGAGGAAAACTGATATGGGTAAATACATTGAATTAACCGATGCAAATTTTAACGAAACAATCAGCCAAGGCGTCACCCTGGTGGATTTCTGGGCACCCTGGTGCGGACCGTGCCGCATGGTCGCCCCAGTGATTGAAGGTCTGGCAGACGAGTACGTCGGTAAAGCCAAAATCGCCAAGATCAACGTGGACGACAACCAACAAACCGCCATGAAATTCCGTGTCATGAGCATCCCAACCGTGATTGTCTTCAAGGACGGCGAAGTTTCTGAAGTCATGGTCGGTGCTGACATGCGCGGCGACAAGTACCGTAACATGTTAAACAAAGCCGTACCCGTCAGCGTTGCACCTGTCGCTTCAGCAACTGCCAACGTTTAAGTTTATACAACATCATAAAACCTCCTCGATAACAGGAGGTTTTTTCGTTTCTCGAGAAGCGTGGTTATTGTTTCTCGAGAAGCGTGGTTATTGTTTCTCGAGTCTGCCAATGTTTATACCTCGAGCGACCTGAACTGGGTTCAAGCAACTGGCTTCAAACCTGACTTTCAAACCACTTCGTGTTAAGCTTCATTACGGTGCGTGAGCGCCGTGATTTTATTTTCGCGGCTCGAGCCTCTATTTTAAACCGTTAACCCCAGGGTTGACAGCTTGGAGCGAAAAATGCCAGGAATTGCAATTATTGGCGCTCAATGGGGCGATGAAGGCAAAGGAAAAGTCACGGATTTTCTTGCTCCAGACGCGAATTGGGTGGTGCGCTATCAGGGCGGCGCGAACGCGGGGCACACGATTGTGCTGCCTGATGTGACGTTCAAACTCAATCTTTTTCCTTCGGGCGCGGTGCGTCCTGGTGTGAAAATTGTGCTGGGTGACGGCATGGTGATTGACCCTTGGAAGTTTAAAGACGAACTTAAATACCTTAAAGACCACGGTTTAAACCCGGAAGTCTACGTTTCAGACCGTGCGCATTTGGTTTTGCCGCATCACAAATTTGTGGATGGCAAAAACGATTTTGTTGGTACGACAGGGCGCGGCATCGGACCCGCCTATGCCGACCGTGCAAGGCGTATTGGCGTTCGGGCTGGGGATTTGAGCGACGCCAACACCCTGCGCGAAAGGCTCGAGCGTCTGATTGAAGCCAAACCAAACAGCACGGCTGGCGTCAATTGGACGAGCGTTGACAAAGCTTACGTGGACATGGCAGAAGTTCGTGACATCATCTCGCCTTACGTGCGTGACACGGGCACAATGCTGCGCGAGGCGCTGGCGCAAAACCATAACGTACTCTTTGAAGGTGCTCAAGCCACACTCTTAGACCTGAACTACGGCACGTACCCTTACGTCACCTCGAGCCACCCGACCGTGGGCGGCGTGATCGTTGGGGCTGGCGTCAATCACAAGCACATCAACAAAGTGTACGGCGTGGCGAAAGCCTTTACCAGCCGTGTTGGGCATGGACCGTTCCCCACCGAGGTTTTTGGTGATCTCGAGCATCGTCTGCGCGGCGAACGTGACGCGCCAGGGGCGGAATACGGCACAACTACAGGTCGCCCGCGTCGCATGGGTTGGTTTGACACCAAGCTGGTGCGTTACGCCAGTGAAGTCAACGGTTTTGATGGTTTGGCACTGACCAAACTCGATTTTCTGGCTGGTTTTGAAACCGTCAAAATCGCCGTTGACCACGACGAGCATGGAATGGCGATTCTCGAGGAAATGCCAGGTTGGGG
>JAYTKL010000488.1:0-2699 GCA_043730305.1 Deinococcales bacterium
ATACCCTTAAAGGTTTAAGGTACGCCACCATCATCATGATGCTCGAGGGACTGGCTTTTGGTGTGGTGAATTTTCTGGTGAATTTTCGGATTGTGACCGCGAAATTTGGCACGAAAGACTTTAACGCCCAGATTGCCACCGCCAACACGACGTTATACCTGCCAAGCTTGATTGCCACGTTTATTGCGCTGGGTTTTGCTTATTACCTGGTGCAGCGCGGGATTCATCAAGATTTTGGCAAAAAAGTGCAACTGTTCGACGAGGATTCCTGGGAGAACATGAATCCCCCCGTTGTCGAAGTTCCGGCGCTGTCCGAACAAACTTGAAACTCGAGCGACGTGTTTGGAACTATTCCAAGAAAACCCTCGTATTTCTGACCAAGAGGAATCAAGTGAAAAATCAAAGCACCATCAAACGCAGCCGCATCATCACCCTCGCCCTGATCTCGAGCATCAGCTTGGTGGCTTGCGGCGAAGAAACCCAAAAGACGCAACGTGCCGTCTACGCCAGTCGTGCCGAGTGCGAACGCGAATGGGGTGTCGGTGATGACCGTTGTTACTCGAGTGCTGGGTATCATTACGGACCGCATTTTATTTACTTGGGAGGACTGGGTTATTACTACCCTTACCGAGCCGGTGGCGTGCCAGGTGTCACCCCAAGTCCAGCGCCGAGCAGCGCGAATTTCTCGAGCGGCACATTCAGGGGTACGGGTGTTGTGACCAGTACGGGTGTCTCGAGGGGCGGTTTTGGTTCGCGTGGCAGTTTTGGTTCGCGTAGCAGTTCTGGCAGTGGCTTTGGTAGCTGATGAAACGCGTCTTGATGCCCAAACGCCACGATTGGAAACGCAAGCTCGAGCAACACGGTTTTGGCTTTCACACGATTGACAACAGCGTGTACTGGGATGAAAGTGTGGCGTATCAGTTTACGGAACGTCAGATTCTCGAGTTGGAACGCGCCACAATCAGCGTTTTTAAATTGTGCATGGATGCTGTGGATCATGTGATTCACCGCAATCGGTTTGCGGAATTAAAAATCTCGCCCGCCTGGGCGGAACTCTGCCGTCAAAGTTGGAATGCCGACGACCCAAGCATTTACGGGCGTTTCGATTTTCGTTACGCCGGTGACGGCGCTCCGAAGTTGCTCGAGTTCAATGCCGACACGCCAACGTCGTTGCTCGAGTCTGCTGTGGCACAGTGGGTTTGGCTCGAGGATTGCATTGCGGCAGGCGTGCTGCCTAAAAATGCCGATCAGTTCAATTCGATTCATGAAAAACTGCTCGAGCAACTCGGATTTTTACGCGCCCGTCGCGGGGTGGGTCAATTGCATTTTGCATCGGTGAACACCTCCAAAGAGGATTACGGCACGGTGGAATACTTGCGCGACATCGCGCATCAGGTCGGAATGAAAACCAAACACCTTGGTATGGACGAAATCGGTTGGAACGCCAACACGCAGCGTTTTGTTGACCTCGAGGATCAAGAGATTGGATTTTTGTTTAAACTTTACCCGTGGGAACATTTGATAGCCGAACCGTTTGCCGAGCACGTGCTGAACAGAGCCGCGACCCTGATCGAACCCGCCTGGAAAATGATTTTGTCCAACAAAGGCATCCTGCCCATTCTGTGGGAACTCTCGCCAGGACACCCGAATTTGCTGCCCGCCAGTTTCAAACCACTCTCGGGCAATCGGGTGCGCAAACCGTTTTTCTCTCGGGAGGGCGCGAACATCCGTATTGACGCACACGGCACAAGCCTTTCTACGGAGGGCGAGTACGGCGCGGAAGGTTACATTTACCAGGCTTACGCGGGTTTGCCCAATTACGACAACAATTACCCCGTGATTGGCGCTTGGATTGTCGGCGACATGGCGGCGGGCATTGGCATTCGTGAGGACAACAGCGAAATCACCAAAGACAGCTCGAGGTTTGTGCCGCATTTTTTTGTTTAAAGGTACTCGAGCGTCAGTTCGGTTTTGCCACGTTTGAAACGTTCCAAACCCAATCTCGCCAGCGCCAGTGGGTTTGGGGCGGCATCCGAAAGTTGGATGGCGTGCTCTGGAATAAGCGCTTCAAAATCCTCGAGCGAACGCTTTTGGACACCATTCAAAACCTCGAGAATTCTGCCATTTAAAACTTGATAAATCGCGCTGTAAACATTGCCACGCCTTGCATCCAAGCTGACGGCGACAACACCATCTCGGGTGGCGGCAATGGCTTCAAGGGTGGAGACGCCAACAATTTTGGCTTTCCAAACCCTTGCCAGACCCAAGCCCAAACTGGCAGCCACCCGAACGCCCGTGTACGAACCCGGACCTGTGCCAACCACAATCAAATCCGCGCGAGGCTCGAGGTTTGCGGCTTCAAACAAGCTTTGAATTTTTTCGATGCCCAATTGTGCATGGGCGCGATCCACAAAATCCACCTGCTCGAGTTTCAAAACCTCAAGATCATTTTCAACCTGAAGTAAGCCCGCACAAAAATACGGGGTGCTCGTCTCGAGCGCCAAAATCCTCATGACCACAGCCTCGAGATCATGTCACGCACGCGCCACGCGCCAGGTTCTTGCATGGGTTGAAGAAAACGCCAAGCTTGCGAACGCAAAAGCGCCGAGAACAAGAACAACCAATGGTAATTTGTCCAGTGAAAACCCAGCGCCTCACCAGACGGTAAACTCGAGAACCAATCGAACAGCACGCCACTG
>JAYTKL010000489.1:0-1937 GCA_043730305.1 Deinococcales bacterium
GGGCTGCTGGAAGGTGAACAGCCCAACATTGCAGGTATTTTGCTGGCGGGAACGCCACGCGCTTTAAAACGTTACGTGCCACAAACTGAACTCGACTATTACAACCATGCCACCAACGACCTCGAGTTTGAATTCAGGGAAACGCTGCTCAAACCACTGCCAGCGCTGCTCGAGCGACTTCGGGAACTGATTCAAGCCAGAAATCAGTACAAGACCTTGAACGTAGGCTTGTTTCAAATTGAAGTCTGGGATTACGATGAGGTTGTCTACCGCGAAGCGATCTTGAACGCCCTGGTTCACCGCGATTACACCAGCCGCGACACGATTCAAATTCACCACCATCCGAACAAACTCGAGATTTCCAACCCTGGTTCGTTTGCGGGTGGGGTCAACGCCCAAAACATTTTGCGTCACGCGCCAAAACGCCGCAACCCCGTGCTTGCCGATGCGCTGGCGCGAATGGGCTTTATTGAACGGGCGGGCATCGGTGTGGACCGAATGTATCGTTTGTTGCTGCGGCACGGCAAAGAAATTCCAGAGTACACCTCGTACCCAGACAGCGTGGTCTTGCGGCTGCACAACCCAGAATTTGATGAGGCGTTCACGCGCTTTATTGCCCGCAAGCAAGAAGAGATGGGCGCATTGAACCTTGACGCCCTGATCGTGCTGGCGTACTTGAAACGCGAACTCGAGGGAGACCGGGCATCACTTTCCAAAGCCTTGCAACTGCCCGAAGATCAGGTGGCTCGAGCTTTAAAACCGCTCGAAACCAGTGATCTGGTCATGCGCCACGGAGAAACCTGGGTGCTGTCAAACGCTGCATTGGGTGCGATTGGTAAAACCATTCCAATGCAATCACGACCACGGATTGAACCAACCAAAACAGATGTTAAATTCAGTTTCGGTGATGCTCGAGCGCTGGTCAAACAACGTGTGATCGAACTGGTTGAAAACCTGGGCAGCATTGCGAACCGTGATATTCGAGCCTTGCTCGGCATTAATTTGTCACAAGCCAGCCATTTGCTGCGCGTCATGACCAAAGATGGTTTACTCGAACGCACCGGTGACACGCCTCGAGCCACGCGTTACGTTTTGAACCCAAAATGAAACACGCCGCGATCCTGGTTGGCGGAACGCTCGAGATCACAGACAATGTGCTGAAACGCGCTCGAGAAACCGACCTGGTGATTGCCGCCGACGGTGGCGCACGACACGCGAAAGCCTTAAATCTTAAACTTGACCTGTGGGTTGGCGATTTCGACTCGAGCGAAGGTTTGGCTTTTCCTGGCGTACCGCGTCTCGAGTACAATCCCGACAAGGACAGCACCGATTTTGAACTCGCGCTTGAAGCCGCCAAAAATATGGGGGCAACTCGAGCCACGGTATTTGGTGCGTTTGGCGGACGGTTTGATCACACTTTAGCCATCGCTTTAGCTGCTACCAAAAACACGCTCGAAGGATTTGAAATCACGCTCGAGAGCGGTTTTGAAACAGGTTGGATATTGATTCCAAATAAAGCACTCGAGCTTCCACTGCGGCAACACCAAATCTTCAGCCTGCTGGCGCTCTCCCCCACTGTCACGGGTTTAAACATCAGGGGCGCAAAATGGAATCTCGAGAATGCGACCCTCGAGTTTGGCACCGGTTTTGGCATTTCAAACCTGGCACTTGGAACGGTGCATTTGAAGATCAAAACTGGGTTTGCCTTGGTGGTGGCTCAGAATAATCTGGTGTAGGGTGCGCCCCGACACGTCATTCAGGTGCGCACGGCGCACCCTACAAATACGGCACGACTCAAATTGGTAACACCTTAAAATCAAAAATTCGCTCTGCCATCCAAATTCCGGCAATGGCGGCAACCGCAAGCGACCCAATGGCAAGCGTGAAACGGTTGTAAAAACTCGAGCTTCGCAAACTGAAGGCGAGCGGTAGAAACA
>JAYTKL010000490.1:0-6149 GCA_043730305.1 Deinococcales bacterium
TGACTGGTTCTCGTCACTCAGTCATATTTTAGTTCGGGGTGATGCTGGGAATTTTAATAAAATTCGGTGCAGCTATCCCGCCGATCTTGGCGATTTGGCATTGCAAGAACTTGGGGTGTTTGCTCCGTTGTGGTCACAAGCGCTCCGACAAACAGTTGTGTGATTTGCCAAGTAAAGTAAAAGCTCGAATTCAAGAAGCCAAAGCTCGAGGTTTTAGCGTACCAAGGCTTGATATTTCGTTCTGGCATCTCGAGCTTTTATTCCATATCCGAATGCCAGATTGGGGCTTCCTCGAGCTTTCAGTATTACAACCCCAAACCCTCGTGCGAGTGTTGCACTGTGCCACCAGTCATTTCGCAAAGATAAACCATACTGACAAGCGAGTACAGACCGTATTCAATGCTCGGCAATCGGGTATACACGCCAACCAACTCGAGATTCATTTTGCCACCAGTTCAATCCTATTCTCGTTTGGGTCAAACATAAACGCCACCAAACTGCCGCTTGGCGTGCGGTAAGCGGGTTTCTCGAGCCTTTGAACCCCTGGCTTGGTTTGTGCGTAGTTGTTTTTGAAAGCTTAAAATTTTTGGAGGAACACGCATGAAAAAATTAATGATCGGTTTGGCAGGAATTCTGGCAGTTTCGATGGTGGCGTTCGCGCAAACCACAAAACAAGACACGATGGTGAAAAGCTCGAGTTATGTCGATTATGTTGCCAAGGATTTTCAAGCCAACACGACCAGCAAACGGGTTCTGTTTTTTGCGGCTGCCTGGTGTCCAACCTGCCGTGGTGCGGATGCCGAATTTAAAGCCAAGTTAAGTGAAATTCCCAAAGATGTGGTGATTTACAAAACCGATTACGATTCCGAAACGGCGTTAAAGCAAAAGTACGGCGTCACGCGTCAACACACGTTCGTTTATGTGAACGCCAAAGCCGAGATGGTCAAAAAATGGTCTGGTGGGGCTGTTAATGAGATCATTGCCAACACCAAAACCATGAAGTAAAGCCATTTCAAAACCCTGAACGGCAACTGTAAACGACTGGTTGTTCAGGGTTTTGCTATTCTCGAGGAACTTCTATGTTGTTAACCATTGTTTTTGCTTTTTTGTCGGGTGTGGTCACGGTGGCTTCACCGTGTGTGCTGCCGGTGTTGCCATTTTTACTGTCTGGTACTATCGGCGGAAAATCTCGCCCCTACGGCATTATTCTTGGTTTCATTGCCAGTTTCTCGGCGTTCACGCTGGCGCTTTCCAATCTGGTCAGTGCCTTGGGTATCTCGAGCGACGCCCTGCGTCTGGTGTCGGTGGCAATGCTGTTCGGTTTTGGTCTGACCTTGCTCGTGCCAGCCCTGCACACGGCTTTCGAGCGTTTCAGTTCGCAGTCGGTCAGCGGTGTCAAACAAGCTCGAGGTGATGGTTTTCTGGGCGGGATTGCGGTGGGGGGCACGCTCGGGATTTTATGGTCGCCCTGCGTTGGTCCGATCATGTCAAGCGTCATCACCCTGGCGCTTTCGGGCAATGTCAACTCGCAGGCGGTGTTTGTGACCCTGGCGTTTTCGCTTGGTACAGCAATTCCAATGTTGCTGGTGATGCTGGGCGGGCGCAGTTTCTTAAACCGTGTTCCGTGGTTGTTGCAAAACTTGGCGCAGATTCAACGCGGGTTTGGTGTGGTGTTGGTGGTTTTTGCGTTCGGTATCGGTTTTAATCTGGATCGCAAGTTGCAAAGCTGGTTTTTGGATGTCTTCCCAAGTTACAGCGCTGCGTTGACTGGTTTTGAGAACAACGTGCCGCTCGACCCGGCTTTAAAGGGCAAGTAAGGTTTCTCGAGCATTTTAGTTCGTGTGGCTTCAAACTCGAGTGATGGTTCAGTGGTTTGGCTGCCGAGTGTTTGAGTGCTGGTTGGATGCTTGATTCAAACTCGAGATACACAAGATATTGATTTTGAAATTCGTCAATCACAACATGTCGCACATGCCATAAATGAGAGAAATCTCATCGAATTCGTTCCTCACGCAAAAATCAAGATTTGAGTTAGAATACTCGTGTGATCGCACCAAGCCCTCAATCTGTAACCCCTCAACCCTCAACCCTCATCACTGGGACAAGTCAAATTCCTCGGTTGGTGGCTCGAGGACTTCACAAGCGTTACGGCAAGCGTGAAGTCGTGCAGGGCGTTGATCTCGAGCTTAAACGTGGCGAGATTGTGGCGCTCTTTGGACCGAACGGCGCGGGCAAAACCACCACTTTTTACATGATGGTTGGGTTTGTCAAACCCAACTCTGGCACGATTCACCTGTCAAACACCGAAATCACGCGTTTACCAATGCACGAACGCGCCCGTATGGGTTTGGGTTACTTGCCGCAAGAAGCCAGTGCCTTCAGACGCATGACCGCCAAAGACAATTTGCTGGCGATTCTCGAGTTTCAACCGCTTTCAGACGCCCAGCGCCAACAAAAAGCCGCCGAACTGCTCGAGGAATTCAGCCTTTCGCACCTGGCGAACAAGCAAGCTTTCACGCTTTCGGGCGGTGAGCGTCGCCGGCTCGAGATTGCACGCAGCTTGACCACCAACCCAGATTTTATTTTGCTCGATGAACCGTTTACTGGTGTTGATCCAAAAAGCGTGCGTGAAATTCAGCGTCTGATTCGTGACCTGCGCGAACGGCGCGGTTTGGGCGTGTTCATCACCGACCATGCGGTGCGCGAAACGGTTGCCTTAACTGACCGCGTTTATTTGATGTATGACGGTAAAGTGGTCTTTCAGGGTACGCCAGAAGCCTTCAGCAAAGATTCTGGTGCAAGAGATTATTACCTGGGTGACGAATTCGAGCTGTAAGTGTTTTTTGTAGGTATTTTGGGGGTAAATTGTGTTCTGGATTTTGGTGCTCCTCAGCGTTGCTTTTTTAGGCGGATTAATCGCCTATTTGGGTGATGTTGTCGGGCGCAAAGTTGGACGAAAACACATGCGCTTGTTTGGTTTGCGACCCAAAACCACGGGTTTGGTTGTGGCGGTCGGTTCGGGTGTTCTGGTCGCCCTGGCAACCGTTGGAGCGGTGGGTTTGCTGGCGCAGAGCACCGTGAACAATGCGTTTCGCGCCAATGAAATCAACCAGGAGTACAAAACCGCCAAGCTTCAACTGGCTTCGGTCGAAGAAGAATACGCGCTCAGCCGCGAAGATTTAACCAAAGCCAAAGCGGCACAAAAACGACTTGAACAAGACCTGCTTTCAGGCAAAGCCGAACTGCTCTTAGGTCGTGCCGAACTCGAGCGCAAAGACCTCGAACTCACCGCTCAAGTTGATTTGATCACCAAATTCACGGTAAAAGCCCAAACGCTCGAGGCTGAACGCCTCAACCTTGGGCAGCAAATCAAAGACAAAACCAAATTGCTGAACAGCAAAAATGCTGAACTCGAGCAACGCAATGCGCAAATTACAGCTTTGGGGCGCGAATCGAACAGTAAAATCAAAAATTTAGACATCGAAATCAAAGCCTTAAACCTGCAACGCAGCCAATTGCGAGACAGCCTGAGCAAGCTCGATGCCAGACGAGGTGCCTTGGAGGCGACCATTACGGGTTTACGCAATGACAAGATAGACCTCGAGAAACGGTATGCCAGTGCCAAAGCCCAAATCGAGCCGCAAAAAGCACGCCTTGCGAAGCTCGAGGAGGATGTGCGCACGCTGGCGGCACAACGTCAAACCTTGAACATTGATGTGACCGAACTGACCCAGCAAAGGCTGGAATTGCAGCAAAGTCTCGCCACGCTCGAGGCGCAAAACAACGATTTGCAAACCCAGTTGGGTGATACCAAACGCAGTTTGCAACAAACTCAAGACGCCTTGATTCAGGCGACCAGTGGTAATTTCTTGTACCGTCAAGGCGAACTGATTTTGCAAATTGTGATTCCCAACGGGTCGCTTGATGAAACCCGCACCCGAATGCAAAACCTGTTAAAATCTGCCTCTCAAATTGCCGAGGGTCGAGGCGGGACCAAAGGTCGTTCGGTCAATCTCAAACCGAATGCCGACCTCGAGACTTTCGTGCAACAAGCCATCAAAACCAATGCCCCAGATTTGATTTTGGTACGCTCGAGTAAAAATTTGCCCCGAGTCAGCGAACCGCAAATTCCAGTTACCCTGGAAGTCAGACCCAACACGGTCTTGTTCAGCACTGGTCAACCCATAAAGTCCAGGGAAATCGCGGTTGGCACGGGCGAAAAACGCCCAGTGTTGTCCATGAAAACCGCTTTGGAAAACCTCAACCGTGAGGTCAGCAACGAGTTACGCGCCCGTGGCGTGCCACTCGAGAATATTCCAACCGATATTGTCACCGATGCCGATATTGCCGATTTTGTCGAGCGCCTGAAAAAACTCGAGGGCAACACCTCGGTTGGGATCGCTGGCAGTCAAGACGTGCTGCCGAGCGGACCAATGAAGTTTTACCTGATGATTTTGCGCTGATTGAGCGTTTCGGTTGGTGATCGCATGAAACTCAAGCCAGCACCCAGCAAGGACACCAAAGCCAGAATCGCAAACATTTTACGCAACACCAGCACAAACGTCTCCTTTTGCGCCTGAAACAAGTTGTCAATCACGGAAAAGAGTTTTTGGCGCATGATTGACACGTCACTCTGCGCGGCTCTGAACGTGCTGGCAAAAATCGTTTTGATGGTTTTCGGGGCTTTGTTGGCAAGCTCAAATTGTGCTCGGTTAATCAGGGTTTGCACGGCTGCGTTTCCTGCGGCTTTTTCGTTGACCGTCAACGCAATTAACGCGCCTTGCAGGGCAACATCGACCGCTCGAGTTTGAATTTTACTGGCGGCAGCGTCAAAAGCTGGCAGGGCTTCGTTCAAGGCGTTGTCAAGCACCCGTTTGGCAATCAACGCTTCAAGTTCGCTGACCTCGAGTGGTTCTAGGGTCTGATTGACGACCTCGAGCGCCGCCAGAACAGCCGTTTTGATTTCGCTTTGTTGCAAACCACCCACAATACTTTTCAGCTTTTTAAGGCTTTGCACTCGAGCCTTGCCGGTAGCAACGTCAGTCAAATTCAGTTTTGTCAGCCAGGCGGTCACGTCGCTCGGAATTTTTGGATTTTCGAGCAGGGACAGCACCTGGGTCATGTCACCAGAATTGATGGCTTTTTCAAGCAGTTGATACAGTGCCGCGTACTTGGCTTTGATTGACCTGCGAACCCCACCGTTTTCCAGGTAGATTTTGAATGAGGCTGGCACGCCTGGAAACTCGAGTTGGCTGATGGTTGGCGGTTGAACGGTTGTGGCTGGGCTGGGCTGAATGGCTGTTTTGCAATCTGGGCACAAGGTTTTGATTGCCGTTTGATCGTCATTTTGAATGGCGCGATTCAGCAAGGTACGGCGCGTCAGAAAACCAGTCCGAATCTTACTAGCCTGCTCGAGCAATTGCTTGATTGCCAGTTGCGTTCGAGATTCTTGAACTGTGACAGGCACGGTGAAATCTGTGGGCAGGTTGGTTTTGACAATTCCCAGTGCCTTTAATTGCTGAACAGCTTGCGGGTCGGCTTTTAAAAAGGCGGCGCTCAGTAACTTCTGATTTGTGCCAATCTCGAGCTGGATTTGCGGTTGCAATGCCCCGTCTTTGAAGATTTCCCGAATGCTTTTGGGCGTGAACGGATGCCCAAAGACCAGACTGACCGCGTCTGGATCACCTGTTTCAATGACTTTTTTTAAAGCCAGACGCAAATTGTTTAAGCGCTTTTGAATGCTGACCTGCACCCCGCCAGCCTCGAGCAAGGTGCGTAATTCTGGACGGGTTTGCGGGTTGTTGAGAAGGGTTGTGATGGCAATGGGGTCAGCATTTTGAATGGCGTTCAGAATGGTTAAACGCTGTCGGTCAAATTGCCGATGCACCCAATCTTTTAAGCCGCCGCGCTCCAAATCTGAACGCACCCAAGTGGGTATTTCGCTGCCGGAGAGCAAATCCCGAATCGCTCTTGGGTCTTCGTCCCTGAAGGCTTTCTCGAGATTGATTTTTTGCCTTAAAAAATGATTTTTGGTCACGGCTTCCAGACCGCCACGCTCGAGAATCTCACGCCAGTGTGTTGGGGTGGCAGGGTCTTCAAGCAAAGCTTTTTGGGCAGCACTGTTGTTTTTCAGTGCCAGACCAAAATTT
>JAYTKL010000491.1:0-9628 GCA_043730305.1 Deinococcales bacterium
CAGTACGCGCCTGGAACAATCCTTGATAAAAAAGGCGTTGCCCAACCCGTACTCGGTTATTTGCAAGAGGATAAAGTTGCGCCAGAATCCAAAACGTCAACCTATTTTGCCATCAAAGTCGAGGTGGACAATTGGCGTTGGGCTGGCGTGCCATTTTTTGTGCGTTCAGGTAAGCGCCTTCCCGTCAAGAACACCGAAATCGCCATTGTCTTCAAACGCCCACCGCTCAACATGTTCCCGAAGCAAACCTCGCCCAATCAATTGATTCTGCACATCAATCCCGACGAGGGGATCAGTCTGCGCTTCGATGCCAAAGTCCCAGGTTTGGACTCGAGCTTGCGCGTGGTCGAAATGGACTTTAACTACCGCGACAATGGCGACCTTGGACCCGCCGCCTACGAGCGGCTGATTCTGGACGCCCTGCTCGGCGATGCCAGCCTGTTTCCCAGAGAGGATGAGGTTGTCGCCTCTTGGGCTTGGATTCAGCCGCTCTTGGACGCTGCCCTTAACCCTGAATCCTATTCTGCTGGTTCTTGGGGACCGAGTCGCGCAAGTGATTTCATGGGTTCATCTTCGGATGGTCTCACACGAACTTGGCGCGAACTTCCAGCCTCATGAACCAACACGTTTTCGCCAGCGTGGGTGAACTGTACCAAGCCGCCGCGCTTGACTTTCAAACTCGAGCACTCGAGGCAATCGCTGCTCGAGGACGGTTTTGTGTGGCACTTGCCGGTGGCAGTACCCCCAAAGGCGTTTATGCTGCCCTGGCGCAACTCGAGGCTGTCCCGTGGACAAACATCCAGCTCTTTTGGGGCGACGAACGCTGTGTGCCGCCCGATCATGCCGATTCTAACTTTGGCATGGTTCGAGCGACCCTGCTTGACCACATCAACATCCCTCACGAAAACATTCACCGTATCAAAGGCGAACTCGGCGCAACTGCTGCGACCCTCGAGTACCAAGCCCAACTCGAGGTCATGTTTGATGGCGTTCCCGTTTTTGACCTGATTCACCTTGGGCTTGGTAATGACGGTCACACTGCATCAGTCTTTCCAAATCAAAACACGCTCGAGAATCCAGCTTTGGTGCTCGAAGCCTTCCCAAACCCAGATTTAAGCCCTCAAGTCGCCAGGGTCAGCTTGGGATTGACCACGATCAATGCGGCTCGAGTTGTACAATTTTTTGTCACTGGGGCTGGTAAAGCCAGTATTTTTGCGCAACTTGAACAAGGTTTATTTCCTGCCGATCGGGTCATTGCGCCGCAAACACAATGGTGGATTGATGCTAGTGTGCTGAACGGTTGATTGTAAATGATGCAGAAATTATGAAGCCGTTTTTCATGTAAGTGCTGTATAATCATTGAGTTTTAGAATTGATCTTGAACGTTTTTTGGGTTTTAAAGGAGCTACAGTGCAAGACGAGATTTCGATACGTGATATTTATTTTATCTTCCGTAAACATGCCCGTTGGATTTTAATCCTTCCAGTCATATTTGCCGTTTTGGGAGCAATCTATGCTCTGTTTTTGATGACGCCAATTTTTAAAGCCGAATCAACCTTTACAGTGCAAAGTAGTCAACTTAAAGCCTCATTTGAATCCAAAATTCAAACCGAAGATGTACAAGGTTTTAGCAATTCTCAGATGGAATCAATTGCCAATTCTCATCCTGTTCTTGAAGAGGTTCTGAAAGTTGTTCAGGCTCAATCAGATGTTCCAGCTTCATGGTTGAGGAATGATTTTGATGTTGATCGTATGCAAAAGAAGACCAAAGTCAAATTTACCAAACCTCAAATTGGTGCAACCCCAGATAAGATACTTGTGCCAACGGTCACTTTGGCAGTCGAAGCCCCTACAGCACATCTGGCTGCTGTGATGTCTAACGAATGGATGAAGCAAACCTTGGCAGCTTTGAACAAGCTTCCAAAAATTCGGATGGAAAGTTCGATTGAAACTGTTTCCAACGAACTTAACAAATCAATTAAGACCCGTGATCAGGCACAGGCTGCTTACTTGGACTACACAACAAAAAGCACATTAGCCTTAGATCAAGGCGAGTTGAACAACGCTGTTTCAGAACGAACTGCTTTGATCAATTTGATCGTTCAAACTAGGCAATCGCTAGTCCAAGCGCAAGTCCAAGAGAAAGCCCAACGAATCAATTATCTTAGGGCGGAAAACGTGATTGCCCAAGTCGGTGGCGCAGAGGCAGCGTCTTTGGCTGGTGGTAATTTGGAACAAGTTCGTGCGCAATTAACCCGTCAGGTAAGCGAAGCAAGAGCCAAATATTATACCGCTCGAGATCGTTTACTGGCGTTCAACCGTCAGTACAACATGGCTATTTTGTCTGGACAAGAAAGCGCAACCCAAGGTCGTATTGCTTCAATCATTGCTCGGCTTGCCTCAATTACCACCGAATTAACAATTTCAAAGTCAAGGTTGGCTGAAGTCAGGGCGCAACTTGCAAATCAACCCAAACTCTTGGTGCTCGAGCGTGAAATCACCAGCGATCCAGCGACATTTGCCATTGCATCGCAAAATGGCAGTAAGCTTTCGGATTTGATTGGTGTCAAGCTGAAAAACCAGGAAGTCAATCCTTTGTACCAGGGTTTGTTGCAAAGCTCGATTTCGATTCAAGGGGAAATCAAGAACACCGAGACTGAGCGGGCAGCCATTACTGCCGAGAAAGCCAAACTCGAGCCTAAATTAATTTCTTTGCGCAATCAAAATGCGAGTTTAAATAAGCAATTGGCAGATATACAACTCGAGTCAAGCATCTCAAGTGGTATCTATGTGTCTTTAAAGTCAAGACTTGAGCAATTTGCCAGTGTTCGTAGCCCAAACGAGCGAGATTTGACGTTGGACAACCCAAATCCCGAGTATCAGCGCTTAAAGAGTCTGTTGAATGATTTGACGGTTTCAGTGGCTTTGCAAAAATCTACGCTCGATAACTACCTGGTTCGAGAAAAGCAACTAGACGCCCGAATCCTCGATTTGCGTGGCAAGGTTGCAGTGTCTATCGTGAAAACCCAGCGTTTAACCGAAGATTATACAGTGTCGCAAGAGGCGTACAAGGCTTTAAAACAAAAACTTTCTGATTTGCGTCTCGAGCAAGCTTCTGTCGGTAATTTGGCGCAAGTGCTGGTTGAAGCATATCCGCCCTCCAGAAAGTCAAATCCTGGCAGTACACCTGTCTTGATTGCCACAGTCTTGGGTCTTTTGATTGGTATGTTAGTTCCATTTTTGATCGAAGCCTTGAAAGAACCAACCAAAGTTCAAGCGGTTGGTATGGGTTTGGAGCGTCAAGCGAATCCCGCAGATTAAAATGCTTGCGCGTAATCAAAGTGCATCAATATTGGTGCACTTTTTGTTGGATTTGTGGCGTAGGTTGTCAATATATTGCCAGTCTTCCATGTACGATACCAATATGCTCGAGTCGCACCCGCCTACAAATGTTGCTCGGGTTTTGGTGTGGCTGTTTTTTGTGGTTCATCTTTTGGCTCAACCGTTGTATTCGCTGCTTCCAGACAAACTCGAGCGGGTTGGGAGTTTGCTGATCGTGGTTGCTTTTGCGTTGTTCTCGTTTTCGCACCTCTGGGTATCCATAGGCTACAGGGCGGCATTGGGTTTGTTGCTGGCGTGTTTTGTGATTGCTGGCGGCAGCGAGGTGCTCAGCGTTCATACGGGCGTTCCTTATGGTTGGTATTCGTATACTGCCAAGCTTGGCGTGGCTGTTTTCGGCGTTCCGTTGCTGGTGCCAGTTTGCTGGTTGATGATGGCGTATCCTGCCGCTCGAGTGGCGGTTTTGATTGCGCCTTTGCGTTTGGCAGTGCCGGTTGCGGCGCTGGCATTAACGGCTTGGGATGTTTTTTTGGACCCTCAGATGGTGCGTACCGGTTACTGGGTTTGGGCGCGTCAGGGCGAATACCTGGGGATTCCGCTCGAGAATTACGCGGGTTGGTTTGTGACGGCGCTGCTGGTTTTTGCCGTGTTTTTTAGGTTTTTCCCTCCGCAACCACCCCTCAGAACCGATTGGTTTGGGGTGCTGCCCGTGGCGGCGTATGTCTGGACATGGTTTGGCTCGAGCGTGGTGAATTTGTTCTGGTGGGGGCAGCCTGTGGTGGCATTGGCTGGCTTTGTCTGCATGGGTGTTTTTGCGCTTCCTGCCATTTTAAAACTGTTAAGGCGTCCACCTGTTCGGTTGCTGAGGTTGGGCAATGCTTGAAGCTTTGTCACATCCAATCTTGACACCCTTGGTGCGTACGTATCTGGTGTCCACCGTACGTGGGCATTTTGCCGACCTGCGGGTGCATCTTGAGCAACCCGTGCTGCCCATGCCCACCATTTTTTTTGCCACGCATCAGAGTTGGTGGGATGGGCATTTGATTTTAGCGCTGTGCCAGTTTTTAAAGCTCGAGTTTCGGGTTTTAATGCTTGAAGAGAATCTGGAAAAGTACGGTTTTTTGCGCTATGCGGGCGCGTATGGGGTCAACCGTGCCAGTGTTGCCAGCGTTCGTGGCGCGTTGCGTTACTCACGCTCGCAACTCGAGGCTGAAGTCCCGAGGGCGGTCTTGTTGTTTCCCTCTGGTGAGATCATGAGTCCGTTTGCGCGTCCGTTGGCGTTCGAGTCTGGGCTGGCAAGTTTGGCGCTGATGTGCCAAAAAGCGAGCGTCAAAGTTCAGCTCTGTCCTCTGGCAATGCGGCTCGAGCATGGTTTAGAGGCACGTCCGAGTGCATATATGCGGCTTGGCACGTCGTTTGATGTTGACGCCAGCAGCGTCTCGAGTTTGACCGCAGCGCTTTCCAGCGAATTGACCTTGCAGGCAGACCGGTTGCACCAGGATTTGTTGCATGACCATCTCGAGAGTTACTTACCGATTTTGCGTGGCGTGCCGAGCGCCCAGCAGGGTTGGGATGCCATACGGCGCAGTTTGGGGATTCGAGTATGAGTCTCGAGTTTGTTTTGTTGCTGCCGCTTGGCTTTCAAGCCGCTTTCGCGCTGCTGAATTTGCCTTTTTTTGTTCCGTTAGGGCAAAGAAAGACCAAGTCGCAGTCAATTTCTCGAGTCAGCGTGCTCGTGCCTGCCAGGGATGAGGCTGCTAATCTCGAGCGTTTGTTGACTTCACTGAAACGTCAAGATGACCAAAATTTTGAAGTGATTGTGCTCGATGACCACTCGAGCGACACTTCTCTTGAGGTGGTGCGGCGTTTTGCCAAAGAAGATTCTCGGGTTGTGGCGTTGGCAGGTCAGGATTTACCGAACGGATGGCTCGGCAAGAATTTTGCCTGTCATCAGTTGGCTGGCGCTGCCACTGGCGAGATTCTGATTTTTACCGATGCCGACACCCAATGGGCGGCAGATGGCGTTCGCTTAATTCGTCAGGCATTTGAACGCACCCAAGCCGATGCCTTGAGCGCATTTCCAGAACAAGTTTGTCACGACCCACTCTCGAGTTTGATTCAACCCTTGCAGCAATGGAGTTTGATCACGTTTTTGCCGATGTGGTTTGTGCCGGTGCGGGCGTTTCCACTGGCGGTGGCTGCGAACGGGCAATTGTTGTGCTTTCGCAAAACCATATACCAAAAAATTGGTGGTCATGCGGCGGTTCGGGGCAGTGTGATCGAGGACATGAGTTTGGCTCGGCTGGTCAAACGAAAAGGCGGCAAGTTTGTTCTCTTAAACGCCGTCGGTGTTGTGCGGACATTCATGTACTCGAGTTTTCAGGAGACTTGGGCGGGTTATGCCAAGAATGCCTACCCGGCTTTTGGGGCAAACCTGCTGGCTTTGTTTTCGGTCTTGGGTTTCAATTTAATCTTGTACGTGCTGCCCTGGCTGCTCTTTGCGTTCAAACCAAACCTCGAGACTGGGCTGTTGGTGCTTTTGAGCCTATTTCCACGGTTTCTAGCCGATGTGGTCTCGGGTTACGGCTGGCGGTTTTTTGTCTTTCATCCCGTGTCAATCCTGGCTTGGACGTGCGTCAGCCTGCAAAGTATTTTCTGGTACAAGACCGGTCGGGTGTGGTGGAAGGGTAGGGCGTACGACTTGCGTTCACCAGTCAACGGCAC
Source organism: Deinococcales bacterium (assembly GCA_043730305.1). Lineage (GTDB taxonomy): Bacteria > Deinococcota > Deinococci > Deinococcales > JAAFIG01 > JANXTZ01. The sequence continues at coordinate 6,064 of JAYTKL010000491.1, forward strand.
GCCTTCGGTTTTACTCGAGACGGCAGAACGTCCAAGGCAGAAACATTCATGAAGCTGCTCGAGCTGGTCGTGATTGGTGCTGGCGTTGGTGGTTTGGCGGCAGCCATTCGCTCGGCGGCGCTCGGTCACAACGTTCAGATATTTGAACGCCTCGAGCGCGTTGGCGGCAAACTCAACCTGCTCGAGTTGGACGGTTTTAAGTTTGACACCGGTCCAAGTTTGGTCACGCTGCCCTGGGTGTTCGAGGATTTGTTTGCGGCGGCTGGCGAAAAACTCGAGGATTATTTGGAACTGGTGCGGCTCGAGCCTGTCTGCCGTTATCAATTTGCCGACGGTTCGGGTTTTGATGCCTTTGCAGATATGCCGCGCATGATGGCTTCGCTCGAGGCGTTCAGTCCTGGCGCGGGCGAGGATTTCAATGCGTTTTTTGGTCATGCGGCGCGGGCTTGGCGCGGTTCGCGCAAACCGTTCCTCGAGTCTGCGATTGCCAGTCCCTGGGATTTTGTGAAAAACGGCGTGCCGTGGATGGATTTGACGGCATTGCTGCCGATTCCAACCTTGCACGGTTTGGCGAAACGTTTTTTTCGTGACCCCAGAATGCAGCAGTTCATTGGACGTTACGCGACCTACACAGGCTCGAGTCCGTACCTGTCCCCTGGAACGTTGTCCACAGTCTTGTATTCCGAGTACGCTTACGGCGCTTGGTATGTCAAGGGTGGCTTGTACCAGATTGGCGTGGCGCTCGAGAAACTGGCACGAAAGCTGGGTGTGCAATTTGAGTTTGGTGTAGGCGTGTCTAAAATTTTGCTCGAAGATGTCACGGATGCTGTGATGCCCGACAGAAAACGTTTTGAAGTCGAGGGTGTCCAACTCGAGGATGGACGAAAAATTCTGGCAGATGCCGTGATTTGCAATGCCGATGCTGCGCATTTGTACGCTGATTTGCTCGAGGCACAATTTGACCCCAGAGCCAAGACGCTCGAGCCGAGTTTAAGCGGTTTTGTCATGCTGCTGGGTTTGGAAGGTCAAACGCCCAACCTTGAGCATCACAATATTTTCTTTTCCAAGAATTATCCGCTCGAGTTCAAACAGATTTTTGAAGATTTGCAAGCAGTAACCGACCCCACGATTTACGTGACGATTTCGAGCAAATCTGACCCAAGTCAAGCGCCCGAGGGCATGGAAAACTGGTTTATATTGGTCAATGCCCCACCGACGGGGCGCGTAAACTGGCAAGAGTACGCTGAAGAGTATTCAGATTTGATTCTCGAGAAACTTGCCGCGTACGGTGTGGACATACGTGACCGCATTCGGGTTAAACAGATCATGACCCCAAGCGACCTCGAGACTCGCTACAGAACCTTTCGTGGTGGAATTTACGGCACAAGTTCCAACAGCGTGGGCAGCGCCTTTTTGCGCCCTCAGAATCGCTCCAAAAAGCTTCGCGGCTTGTACTTGGCAAGCGGCAGCGCCCACCCTGGCGGCGGTTTGCCACTGGTGATGCTTTCGGGCAAGCTGGCAGTCGAAATGCTGACAGAAGATTTTTTGAGTTAAGCAACAAAGAACACGGTCTCTGTTGTGCCAAACGCCAGACTGTACTCGAGTTCTTTGAACTTATTACTTTGTGCGCTAGACTCAGCACATGCTGGGTGATCGTTGCAGGGTTCAAACAGGAGGCTGCCCATGACCACAATGCCAATCAAATCCAGTACCAAAAAATCTCAAATCTCGAGCCGAGGTTTGTGGCTGATTTCACCGTTTTACGACCTTACATTTATTATTTTCTCGAGCGTGTTGTTGGTCGTGCCGCATTTTGCGGCGCTACTGGCAAATCAAATCTCGAGTTTTAGCACCATCAATAACTTTCAAGGCATTTTCACACCCAATGTGATTGTTGACTTGCTGGTAACAGCTTTTATTGGTGGTCCGCACTTGTTTGCGACCTACACCATGACTTTTATGGAACCCAATTTTCGCAAGCGTTATGCCAAGTACACTTGGGGTTCGCTGCTCATGCCCGTATTGGTTGTGACCCTGGCAATTGTTAATTTAACTTTGCTGGTCACGATTTTTTTCTTCTGGGCGAGCGTCCACGTGATTCATCAGGCGGCGTACATTGCCGATTCGTACCGTTTCAAAGACCCGCGCACCTCAGCCCCGCAACTCAAACGCGCCCAGGTCATCTCGAGGGTGATCGATTACGCCCTGCTGCTGACCAGTTTGTACCCAGTGGCAACGTATCGTTTTACAGGCACGCCGTTTGTCATTAATGGTCACGATTATTCTGGTGCATTTGAAACCGGTGGTCGGGCGTTGTTGTTCCCAGATTTCCTGAAAGTGGACTGGCTCGGACCTTTGGCGCTCGGCGCGTACATCGTTTGTTTGGTGGCTTTTGTGGTCAAAACCATCTGGGAGGCTCGAGTTGGTTTGTTTCACCTGCCCAAAACCTTGCACATGACATTGGCTTCGGTCTTGTTTTTCTTGACCCCGATGCTCGCCAACCTCGATGTGGCGTTTCAAGGCTTGAACGTCTGGCATTCGTTTCAATACCTGGCGGTGGTTTTGTTCTTAAACCGAGTTCGCTCTGAGCGCGGTCTGATCGGATCAGAATTTGTCGCCAAAGTCTCGAGCAACGGACGCAGTTTATACTGGTTGTGCTTTTTGTTCACCCTGGGGGCTGGACTGGCGTATATTTTAATGCGCGGTATTTTAATATTGACTGGAAGCTGGGCGGGTGATCCCATGCAGCAACATTATTTTGCATTTTACAGCGTGATACTTTCAGCACTCTTAATCCATTATTATTTTGATCATTTCTTGTTCTTGCAGGTGGACGACGTGATCACCCCAAAGTGGACTTAAAACAAAACCTCCGAAGCTCGAGCCTCGGAGGTTCTCTTTAAAAATTGCTCAGAACGAGAATATGCCGTTGCCAGCACCAAGTTTGATCGAAACGGTGCAACCTGGCAAGGCTGGAGAGGTCGCTATATTGCTGGTGACGGTTGCAGTGTTGGGTGTTGGAGTAGAAGTCAGGATATTAATGGCTTTGCCGAGGTCAGCAAAGCTGAATTTGAGGTCGCTGGCAGACAATCCGCTGATGACACCTGTGGTCGGATTAACGCTAAACGAAACGGTTGGCAGAGTTGCCGACAGTGTACGGTCAGGCTTGGTGGTGTCGTCTGAAAGGTTTACGACAATGTTTGAAACCGTGATTTGAATGCTGGTTTGTCCGGCGGCAGCAGCACAACCTTGGGAAAATGTTGCGTTGGCGAGTTCCAAAGTAATATCAGCTTTGGCTGGCGTGAGTGGTAGGGGTGCAAAGTCAGCAAAGGTTGCCGATACGTTGGCAGTTCCAGTTCCAGGCACGCGGGTTGATACCGAACTGGAAGTTGTACTCAAGACCGAACTGGTCATAACGGCATCTTTCAGACCGAGCGGATTGGCAACGGTTTGAGCTGGGATCAAACCGCAACCAGCCAGCAGGGTGGTTGTACCAAGTGCCAAAAGTGACGCCAAAACAAGTTTCTTCATAAGTCTCCTTCATCACCCTCGGGAAGAGTTTTGC
>JAYTKL010000492.1:0-1823 GCA_043730305.1 Deinococcales bacterium
GAACGCGCCCGTACCGCCCCAGAAGAATTGCAAGGCGTGAATGATGGTTTAGATCGTCTAAAGCGCGAACACGCGGGAGCACTTTCCGCCTCGCGCCTCGAGTTGCGCGACGAACTTGGTCGTTATGAGGCGGTCAACGCTTCTGTGGCTGGCAAGTACGGTTTTGCCATGCGCGGTTGGTTGCCCAAAAAGAACACCTACAGCCTCGAGATGGCGCTTGCGCCGTTGAAGGGTCAAGTCATCTACCAGTTCGAGGATGCACCAACGCATCACGCCGAGCATGTTCCTGTAACCTTGGACAATGCACCTGCGGTCAAACCGTTTGAATTGTTGATGGGCATTTTCGCGCCGCCAGCGTATGGCAGCTTTGACCCAACTTGGGTGCTTGCTTTGTGCTTCCCGATTTTCTTTGGTTTTGTCATCGGTGACATTGGCTTGGGCGCGATTTCCTTGGCACTCGCATTCATGTTTCGTGGCATGGCTGACAGAGGTCAGACGCTCAAAATCGATTTCATGGGCGTTGCCGTCTCGGGCGCACCACTGAAAAACGTGGCGACCATTCTGACCCACATGGCAGTCTGGAGTATCATCTTCGGTTTTGTCTACGGCGAATTCTTTGGCACATTGGGCGAGCACTTGGGCTTGTTTTACATCGTAGGTCATGCCGCAGAAGCCCATGCAGGAGAAGCAGTCCACGAAGCCAAAGGCTTGATCCCAATTCTGATTCCGCGTCTCGAGAGTACAGCCACGGGCTTAATGCTGATTCTGTCACTGATTCCTGGCATCTTGCAGATTCTTTACGGTTGGTTTATTCGCTTCCGTTTGGGAATGCAGCACGGCGATAAAAAGCACACTTATGAAGGCATCGGCATGTTCTTCGGTCTGGTCGGTCTGATTCTGGTTTCGTACTCGTTCCGCAACCCAGGCACACCAGGCATTGTCAACATCATCGCGGCAGTTTGCGGGTTGGTTTTTGTGGCTTGCGTGTTCTTGTCGGGCGTGTTCATGATGTTTATCGAGATCATTTCCAACGGCGGCAACATCCTCAGTTACTTGCGACTTTACGCGGTTGGTCTCTCGAGCGCGGTGCTCGGGAAACTGGCAACGGACGCGGGTTGGAGTCTGGGCATGGGTGTTGGCGGCGGTAAAGGTCTGGCGCTCGGAGTTTTGGGTGTGATTGGCGGCATTGTGGTCGCCACCCTGATTCACTTCCTGGCGATTTTGTTCACCATCATCGGTCACGTCTTGCAGCCGCTTCGTTTGCATTACGCTGAGTTCTTTACAAAGTTTGGGTTTTACGACGGTAGTGGTCGGCAGTACAAGCCATTCGCTCGCTTGAGCCAAGCGCCCAAGCAATAAGATTTCTCGAGTTTTCTAAAACAAATGGTTTTGGAAGCATTTACGGAGGTTATATGAAGAAGTACGGATTCTTGATTTCGTTGTTGGTTCTCGCCCTCGGCTCTATCGGTTTTGCCCAGGAAGCTGCTGCGGCAGTCGGCACGTCAATCGGTGGCGGTCTGGCAGCCATCGGTGCAGGTTTGGGCTTGGGCTTGGCAGCCGTCGGCGTGGGTCTGGCACAAGGTCGTATCGGTGCTGCGGCAGCCGGTGCAGTTGCCGAAAAGCCAAGCTTGTTCGGTACGCTCCTGATTTACTTGGTCATTCCAGAAACCCTCGTGATCTTCGGCTTCCTCGTGGTGATCTTCTTCCAAGGCGCAGTGAAATAAACCATGGCTGACCTAGCCACCCTACTCGAGTCCGAAGCGAACGCGGAAGTTGAGGCGATTCTCAGCGAAGCCCGTTCCAAAGCGGACGTGATCGTGCAA
>JAYTKL010000493.1:0-6990 GCA_043730305.1 Deinococcales bacterium
CGAGTAGGAATTGACAGTAGTCTTGGCGTTTGACGATGCCGCTCATGGTTTGATTATGCCTTAAATTCTTACGGTTTTCGATCTACTGCGTAAGTCCTATGTTTTTGGTTTTTGTTTCGCGTTGGCTCAACCCTCCATGACCAAAACCCTCGATCAATACCAGCCCGTGCTCGAGTTGATGAACACGGTCAACATTGCAACCCAAATTGATGCCATGCCTGGTGTGGCATTTGGTAAAACCCAAAGCAAGCCGCTGCTCGAGTTGCTGCGCGGTTTGGGTTCAAACGTCAAGCTCGAGCCTGAGAATGCCCAAGGCATTTTAAAAACGCTCGAGACCAAAATTTTGACGCCAGCGCAGCTCAGAGCCTTGGTGCAAAAACGCCTCGAGTTGAAAGCCTTGGCGCAAAAACGCCGCACCCAAGTTCGGGTTTCTGAGGGTGGCTCGAGCGCACTGAACTTGTATTCGTGGAGTGTGCCTGGTGCGAGGGCTTTTATTTTGACACTCGAGAAGGGTGAATCAGTCAACCCGTTCGGTTTGATCCGAATTTGGGGATTTTAAAGAAATTTGTTGGCAGCCTCGAGACAAGATAAACGCACTTTTTGGATGCTCGAGATTCTGCAATTTGAATCTCGAGCATCTTGCTTGGTTTACTTATCCCAATAGTCAGGAGTATCTTATTAGGAATGATTCCTAGTAAGATATTTCCCTCACAACCAACACCATCTGGCTTCAAGCTCCAAACACTCATGTCAGACCCGATTGCCCGGGCTTTCAGCCTGACGGCATTGACTTTGCTCGGCTTGCTGGGCGGTGTTAGCGCCAACGCCAACGGGGCAAGCACCATCATGTGGACGTGTTACGGACTGGCATTTTTGGCGGGCGGCATTCCTGCCGCCAGGGAAGCCTTTCACACGCTTTTCGCTGAACGTAAACTCGATGTTGACCTTTTGATGGTCGTGGCAGCCCTCGGTGCAGCATCGGTCAACCATGCCGAAGACGGCGCGATCTTGCTGTTTTTGTTCAGCCTTTCCAATGCCCTGCAAGATTGGGCGCTCGGACGCACCAAAAGTGCGATTCAGGCACTCATGCACCTGTCGCCCGAGGGCGCAACCGTGATTCGAGACGGGCGGGAGCAATGGCTCAAACTCGAGGAAATCAAAAAAGACGATGTCTTGCTGGTCAAACCCGGTGAGCGATTCGCGGCGGATTCGACGATTCTGAGCGGTTCAAGCGCAATTGATGAGAGCGCGATCACCGGTGAAAGTGTTCCAGTCGAGAAAGAACCAGGCGGCACGGTGTTTTCGGGCACACTCAATGGTTCGGGCGTGCTAAAAGTTCGGGTCGAAAAGCCAGCAGGTGAAAGCACGCTCGCCAAACTCTCGAGGCTGGTCGAACAAGCCCAAGCCGCCAAAAGTCCGACCGAACAATTTGCCGACAATCTCGAGGGTCCATACACGATTGCGGTCTTGTTCAGCATTCCGGTGGTGTTCGTGTTCGCCCATTTTATGTTTGGACTCGAGCTTGGGGCAGCCTGGTACCGCGCCATGACGTTTCTGGTGGTTGCCAGCCCGTGCGCGGTGGTCATTGCCACCCCAGCCGCGATGCTCTCGGCGATGGCGGCGGGCGCTCGGGCGGGCGCACTGTTCAAATCTGGTGCGGCACTCGAGGAACTGGCAAAAGTCAAAACCGTCGCAATGGACAAAACGGGTACGCTGACCAACGGCAAAATGAAACTGGTCGAACTGAAAACCATCAATGGAACGTACAACGATTTACTGGCACTTGCCGCCAGTCTCGAGCAACATTCCGAGCATCCAGTCGCGGCGGCAGTCGTAAGCGCTTACAGGGGCATTCCAGCCAACGTGGAGAATGTTCAAGCCATTCGCGGCAAGGGCATCGTCGGTCATTACCTAGGACAAACCGTTTGGGCGGGCACTCGCGTTCTGGCATTCGAGCAAAACGCAGTCTTAACCCCAGACATCGAAAGCCAACTGTTTGACCTCGAGCGACAAGGTTTAACCACCATGATTCTCGGGCGCGAAACCAGCATTCTGGCATTGCTGGCAGTGGCAGACACCCCTCGAGACGACGCCAAGTTGGCGGTCAACGCCCTGCACAAAGCCGGTTTGCGCGTCGCCATGCTGACCGGAGATCGCCGCGCCGTCGCAGAGCACATCGCCAAAGACTTGGGCGTTGATGACGTTCGCGCCGAATTGTTGCCCGAACACAAACTCGAGGTCATTGATGACCTGAAACACCATGGCGGCGTGGCAATGGTCGGTGACGGTGTCAACGACGCCCCCGCCCTGGCAAGCGCCGACATCGGCATCTCAATGGGTTCTGGTTCGGACGCTGCGCTCGAGAGCAGCGACGTGGTCTTGATGAAAAATGATCTTTCCCGCCTTGCAGGAGCGGTTCAACTGGCTCGAGCCGCCAGCAACATGGTGCGCTTTAATTTGACGTTTGCGCTTGGGGTGATCGTGATTATGGGATTCTTGGCGCTCATTGGAAAAGTGCCGTTACCGCTTGGCGTGATCGCACATGAGGGTGGCACGGTGTTTGTGGTGCTCAACGGCATTCGTTTGCTGGCGCATCCTGTGAAGGCTTGACCGGTAGGGTGTCGCGCACCGTCGGTCACGTGTTCATGGTGCGCGAGGCGCACCCTACTAGCGCATCCAGCTTACTGTGGTGGGTATCTCGAGTTTCAAAATGTGTGCTGCACAAAAATCCTGCCCACCAAATTGAGGCAGACACGCTACTACTTTTTTCCCGTACGCCATTGTGCCTCGAGCAGACCGTAGCGTTTGTGACTGACGAAATGATCGTACAACCACTCGGTTTCTCGAGCAATGCCTTCGAGGGTAAAACCAAGTCGTTCGGGTATCGCGCAACTTTTAACGTTTTCGGTGGCGCAAGCCAGTTCGATGCGGTGCAGTTTTAAATCTTCAAAGCAATGCTCGAGCATTGCGGCGCAGGCTCTGGTCATGATGCCGTGACCGGTAAATTCTTGTCCGAGCCAGTAGCCAATTTCGGTTTTCCTCGAGTTGTGATTGATGTAATGTAAGCCAATCGTGCCTGCCAGCACGCCTTCAAACCAGATACCGACATCAAAGCCGTTGCCAAGCAAAAAACGTTCGAGCGAACGTTGAATGAAGCCTCGAGAGTCGGCTTCGCTGGTGTTCCAATCCAGCCAGGGCATCCACTGGCGCAAATGCGCACGGTTGCGGTCAATCAATTTTGAAAGCTCGGCAGCATGGCGTTCCTCGAGCAACGCCAGATGCAGACCCGCACCCAGGTCTCTGTTGAACATTACATCACCTCGGTTTTGACTTCGGGCAGAATCTCGAGGATGCGTTCCAAGCTGCACAGTTGCGTGCCGGCAATGGTGGCGGTTGCCGTGCCGCAAGCCACACCAAATTTTAATGCCTCGAGCGGGGTCGCGCCCTCGGCTAGTTTGACCAGCAAACCCGCCAGAAAACTGTCTCCCGCTCCGACCGCGCTGGCGACCTCAATTTTTGGCGCAATCGCCCGAAACGCCTGATCGCTGGTGATGTATAAAGCGCCGTCTGAGCCAAGGCTTGCCGCGACCACGGTGACACCCGCCTGAATCATCTCGCGGCTGGCAGCAATCACATCGGTCAGTTCTGGCAGTTCGCGCCCGACAAAACGCATCAATTCGTGCTTGTTGGGTTTGACCAAATACGCGCCCGTCCGAATCCCGCGCTCGAGTTCCGCACCGTCGGCATCGACCACGGTTTTGATGCCGCGTTTTTTGGCTTCGATCAGCATTCTGGCGTAAAAATTATCGGGCACGCCCGCCAACCTCGAGCCGCTGGCAAGCAAGAAATCGGGTTCGCGCAAACAAAAAACGCTTTCCCAGAGCGATTCGACCTCACGCAGCGTGGCGACAGGTCCTGGGGCAGAAACCCGAATTTGATGACCTTCTTTGTCTTGCAAGATCGGATTGGTGCGGGTCACACCGTCCACGGGCGTAAACCAGGTGTTCACCCCCTCAGCCTCGAGAAGTTGCGTGACTTCCAAACCCGTTGTACCGGCAATAAAACCGAGCGCCACGTTTTCGTGCTTTAAACGTGTTGCCACCCGTGCCACATTGACACCTTTGCCGCCAGGTGAACGGTAGACCGTGTGGGCGCGGGTCGTGTCGTCTTGCAAAAAAGCATCGACGATATAGGTTAAATCAAGTGTCGGGTTGAGGGTCAGTGTGTGAATCACAGCTTGAGTTTAGCGCTAAAGCGCCGTTTGATGCGAACCTCGAGTTCTGGGATGACTCGGATTTAAAGATCGTCAAAATGGCGTATTGCCTGCTTGTCCGCTTTGGGTTAATTTAAGTAAGGACGTGTTTAACACGTTGCTTTTATCAAGAATACTTCGTTCTGGTTTTGGTGTGACGCCGTGTGACGTTCGTGTGACGCTGAATCAGTACACTAATCCCAAGTCCAAAACGGCAAACCAAATAAAAACACTCAAAAGCAACCGGAGGGCACAGAAATGAAACGTACCAATTACATGAAACGCGCCGCAGTTCGCTTCCTCGCAGGCACAAAATTTCGCACCCCTGTCGAAGCTGTCGAAGCCGGTTTGAAAAGCCTTGGTGAATGGGCAGACATTTTGCAAGAAGAACGTGAACTCGAGGTCAGCAACGGTGAAAGCCGCCGCCAGAACCGCGCCCGTCCAATGCCACGCGTTGCCGCCAACACTGCAAACTAAACTCGCTTTCATTCCAAACCTCGAGCCTCCCCTGACTCGAGGTTTTTTGCTGCGCCCTGGTAGACTTGGGCGTGATTAAAGCCTTTTTCTTTGACATGGACGGCACGATTCTCGAGGGTGTCGCCGACGGACTGCCCGAATTCAAACAAACCTGGGGCATCGCGCCCGATCAACTGGTCGTGCCAAACCTGCCGCGCCTGCCCGATGCCGCCCGAGCCGCGTTCATGCAACTCGAGGAACGGGTCGCCGCCGAAAGCATTTTACGGGACGGCGTGATTGAATTGCTGCTCGAGTTAAAACAAAAAAATATGTTGACCGCGCTCTTGACCAACAACTCGAGCCTGAGCGCCCAAACCGTCACCAAAAAACACCAGATCGCTTTTGACCTGATCCTCTCTCGAGACACCGCCAGCGCCATGAAACCCGCCCCAGACATGCTGCACCAGGCGTTAAAACATTTTGAACTCGAGACACACAACGCCGTCATGATTGGCGACACCCGTCACGATGTCGGCGCGGCTCGAGCGGCTGGGCTGCGCTGCTATCTGATCAGTGAGCCTTGGAATCATGATCTCGAGGATGACAACACCAGACGCGTGGATGGTATTTCTGGACTGCGGGAGGCTTTGGTTTTTTAGCAAGGGCAGGGCGCAGCAAGCAGCGTCCCTACTAATAATCTCGGTCAAACGCCAACGGGAAAACGCCCGTGAACAAGCGCGACCACGCGAGGCGCGGTTGTCCCCACTCGAGGCAAATGCCTGGCAGGTGCGGCGCAAAATGCTGATCAAAAAGGTCTTGAGCCAAAGGCGTCATTTGGGCTGAAATTTCAGCCTCGGCAATCGGTTTTAGTTTCCCCAACTCGAACGGACTTGGATTCTCGAGCTTCACCCGCACTTCGGAACGCACACGGGTTTGGTACAACCAGTCGTCCACCAACCTGGCAAAGACCGCCTCGGCTTGAACCACCGTATCTTGAGCGTGAAGCGCAATCACGCCAGAGGCAATCGCGCTGCCGAGCGTGTTCCCAGCCGTGTTCCAAGCCGCAAAACCCGCCAGCTTGCTGACCTCGGTACGACTGAGCAGCATGTTCACAAAACGCGATTCTGCACCGTTGGCATAGGCGACATCGGCAACCGTCACGGGTTTGGAAAGCGCCAGGTCGTCAATAATGCGATCCAAAAATTCGGGCAGGTGTCTCGAGGCGGTATCAACAACCTCAAAATTGGGTTCGCGGTGCGATTGCTTGATGGCGGGCGCATTGACTGCCAGAATCAAATCGGCTTGATCGCTGCTCGAGACGGGCACGCAACCCGCCGCCCGAAGATGCGCCTTGACCAACTCTCCAAGCGGACGGTCTTCGTAGAGCATGACCGCCTGTTCCGCCAGAACTGATGGGTAACGCACGAACACTGTCGGTTTCTCGCCAGGGTGATTGACCAGTGCCCTTGCCAATAAAACGGCTGCCACCTCGTCCGCGCCAGGGTACACGTCGCATTTGTCCCAAACATTTAAGGCATCAATTTTTGCCTCGAGTCGTCGCCGGTCACGCGCCGCCAAACCGTAAACCGTGGTGTCATCGAGCGTCAAGCACAAATGTTCGAGCGTCCCGTCAGCCAGAAGTTCAATGGCGCGTTGATGGATTGCATGGTTGCGCTCTCGGGTTGCCAGCCAATCGGACAGAATTTCAGGTGGAATTGCCGCCCTTGCCGCCTCGAGTGTTGCCGCATCCTGCCCACGTTCAACCCGGTCTGTCCATTCGGAAACCAGCCGCAATTGTGTGCCCCACTGTCCGTAATACGGTTTTTCCTCGAGCGGATCATCGTCGTGACCCACGCGCACGATCACGCCGTATGCCAAAATTCTTAAGGCTGGATTGATGGTTTTGAGTTCTTTCAAAACCTCGAGCCGTGAAAGTGCAACTTCCAGCGAATCTGAAACGCGCCGCGCCGGAATCATGCCGCCCAAGCAAAGTGTCTCGAGCGTGATGATCGCCACATCGGATGTACCAGCATTCCCGAGCAACCAGTTTGCAATCGCGCCCGTATCACCAGGAACGTTGAGTTTGTTCAGCATCTCGAGCGGCGGCGAAATCATCTCCACACCTGCCACTCGAGCCAACTGATGCGGCAACTCGAGGGTTGGCGGACGGGTGTCGCAAGGCAAAAACAAGACTTTCATGACATTAGAATACTCGAGACATGCAAAACGAAAAAGTTCACATCCTTCCCTGCGCAAGATTCGTGTCAAAATAACAGCATGAA